>CALJIU010000282.1 GCA_937974055.1 uncultured Neomegalonema sp.
TTGCGAAGCAGGTGATCTTCCGGAACCAGACCATCGAGCGTCACCATCTCAAGCTCTGTCTGCAACGGGCCACGTTTCCTCAACATGACCCATAGAATCAAAAAGGACCCGCAAATGCGAGACCTTTGTCAGCAGCCTGAAGCCCCGGCGCGGATGCCGGGGCTTTTTCGTGGAGATGGTTCGGAAACGTCAGTTCGCTTTCGCAGCGAACATCTTCGCTTCTTCGATCCATTTGGCGGGCGAGAAGCGGATCGACTTGATATCCAGCGACGCGAGCAGATCGGCGAACTTGTCTTCGGTCATCGCTGCGATATCCGCGAAGCCGTTGATGCCAGCACCATTCAGCTTCTTCGCCGTGGTCGCGCCAATGCCGCTGATGACCGTCAGGTCATCTGCCTTGGCGGAGGCGACGGCTTCGACTGCCGCATTGTCATCGACCAGAACCTCGTCGGCCTCCGGCTCGATGGACAGCGACGTCGCGGCCTTGGCTTTCGCGGCGGGCTTCGTCTCCTTGACCGGCTTGTCCGCTTTGGCAGCAGCCTTTTTCGCAGCAGGCTTTGCTTTCGCGACCGGGGCGGCAGCCTTCTTCACGGGCGCATCCGATGCGGCGCCGTTGTCGCCGACCAATTTATGCGCGATGGATTCGACACCTTCATTCATCATGCGGGCGACCGATGCATTGACGGCGAAAACCGGACCCAGCGGCGTCTTCGCAGTTGCATCCGCAAGCCCCGTCAGGGTCTTGACATGCATCCGACCCAGCGTCGATGCGAACTCGAAAAACCGCGATCCTGCCTGTTCGACCATGAGCTTGTCCATGGTGTTCTCCTATGTTGCGTTGCAGCATAAATAGAGTGTATCGATTGAAGCGTCAAGGCGATGGCGCTTGCCAAGTGCGGATTTCTCCATTTTTTGCCGGTATATCGATCTCACGGTAATGACCGGCGAGACGTTGCAGCGCAATCTTGAGGACGATTTTACCCGACCGTGCCGACCATGACATCCGTGCCTCCACCGTCTCCAACCCTTCGAGAAAGCAGCAGGTGCGCAATGCCGCATCGGCCAGACCCGGCCCCAGCGCGCCCAGCGCCTCCATCACCCGTTGCCGCGCTGCCTCCGCACCGCCATCCACCGCACGATCCTGCGCCGAACCCCCGTCACCTTTGCCGCCGGAGGTTAGAAACCGCCGCCAGTCCTGCGTGACCGACGGGCCAAGCTGCGCCCGCTCGAAATCCGCGCGCAACCGCTCGCCCGCATCCACTTCTTCCTGCGTCAGAAAGGGTCGCCCTTGGGCATCGAGCCGCCGGGACAACCATCCAAGGGGCGATTCGCCCAAGCTGACCGTCACCGCCATCGCGGGCGCATCCGGGGTGGCCTGAAAGAACCGCTCGGCTTCGAGGAATTTCGCCTTACGCCGATCCGCCGCCGTCGCCCCTGCGCGGGCCGGTCCCCCCGACCGCCGGTAGCGAACACCCCGTGCCGAGCGCGCGAACTCGACTACGATTCCCCGCTCGGCCAGTACCGTCACCTCGCCTCGTTCGATCCGGCTAATCAGGGTCGATACCCCCTGCACGGTTCTGAAAATCCCGGCATAAGGTTCAGAAAAACAAAGGTAAACGAAAGTGCTGTCCTGACCGATAATCTGGGTTAGGAACCGTATGCGCCGTGAGCTGACGAAGGGGGCGGAGGCTGGTAGGCTGGATGTCATATGGGCGTTTCCTTCGGCTGAGATTATCTCGTTCAATCGGTCTAACTTGATAGAACAAAAAAAGAACACCAGCAAGGACCGTGCGCCCGGACACTGTCCGCAAAACGCGCTATGCGTGTAGTCGCGTTTTGCGACAGTCGAAAAATTTAGGTATATCGAGGGTCATCACACCTGTTCGTTCGCGCAATATCGCCCGCCCTTTACGTAAATTTAGGCGAGCCATGCACATTGTATGCGTCAGTTGAATGTAGAAGGCGGGCGCATCGCATGGCGATCATGACCAACAGAAGCATCGTACGATGGGCGGCGGCATCGGGTGTCGGCCTCGTTGTCGGTCTATCGACCCTTCTCGCCTTTTCCGGCGCGCAGCGGGGCGATCTGGCAACGCAGCAGGCCGCGCGTATCGCCGCGATCGGTCAGGATGGGGCGAGTGCGGTCAACACCATCGATCAGGGATTGGCCTCCGCCGCCGCCCTTATCGCGTCCTCGGCGATGAACACGCAGAACGAACGGGGCCGATTCGCCCGGATCACCAGCGATTTCTTCCAGCGCACCGACGACGTACACGCCTTCACGTTCTTCCGCTCGTCACCCAACCGCGCCGGGGCCGACCGCATCGCGCAGCCCATCGCCGAAGGCATCACCGAATTCCGCGCTGGGGGACAGGTTTTCTACCTCGCCGCCGCGCATGTCTCGACGCCCGGTGGCAGCAGAGGCGGCGCGTTTCCGCTGATCGGTGCGGGCGGCAAACTGCCCCTCGTACTGGCGGCGGGGGACGAAATGCAGCGCACCTTGGGCAAGGCCATCGCCCGCAACGCCCCCACATCCTCCGGCTTCTTCTCGTGGAACGGCGGCGATATCCGCGATATCAACCAGTTCAGCCTCTCCGACACGGGCGAGCGGGTCTTCTGGCGCGTGACGCCGGTGCAGATGTTCGACCCTGCCACGGGGCAGGAGGCTCTCGTCGGCATGGTCGCCGCGCTGGTCGATGCCAAGAAGATGCTCGGTGACATCGCCGCCGCGCCCGCCACGCTCATCGGTCCCGTCGACCGGATTGCCTTGCCCGACGGCACGCAGCAATCCCCCGATGGGTCGCGGCGCAGCGTTGGTATTCCCACCGGCGATCAAGGCTTCGTCGCCACAGTGCCGGTCGCATCGATTGGCCTGCTCTCCTCGACATTCTTCGCCAAACTCGCCGCCTTGCTCGCGGGCCTAGGGGCGGCGGCGGCGGTCGTCTTCGTCACCTACCGCGAGGCACAGGGCCGGATCGAGGCCGAAGACCGTCTGCTCAAGACCCGCCGCAACTTCAAGAAACGCACGGGCGAGCTGAAACGCTCCGAAGAACGCTTCCGCCGCCTCGCCGAATCGACCAACGTGGTGCCGTGGGCCGCCGATCTCAGCGATCAGCGCTTCACCTATATCGGCCCGCAGATCGCCAAGATGACCGGCTATCCGGTCAGCTCATGGTGCGCAGCGGGTTTCTGGGTCGGCCATGTCCACCCCGAAGACCGGCACAAGACCTTTGTCGAAGGGTTCAAGAACCTCGGTGACGGCGAATATGCTATGCTCGAATACCGTATTCGCTCGGCGGATGGTCAGATCATCCACATCCGCAACATGCTTACCATCGCCCCGAAAAAGGACGGCAGCCGCATCGCTCAGGGCTACATGCTCGACATCACCGAGATGAAGACCGCCCAGGCCAAGCTGGACGATGCCCGCCGTCAGGCCGAGGAAGCGAACAAGACCAAATCCGAATTCCTCGCCAATATGAGCCACGAACTGCGCACCCCGCTCAATGCCGTGATCGGTTTTGCGGAGGTGATGAAGGACGAGTTGTTCGGCCCGATGGGCGAGCGGTACAAGGACTACGCCGAAAGCGTCCATTCGTCGGGCAAGCACTTGCTCGACCTCATCAACGACGTGCTCGACCTGTCGAAGATCGAGGCGGGCAAGATCGAGTTGATCGAAGAAGAGACCGACATCTCGACACTCCTGTCGAAATGCCGGACCGTCCTGCACGAGCGCGCGTCCTCCGCCGGTCTGCATATTCGGCTGGAGATTCCCGCCCCGCTGCCGACCGTCATCGTCGATGGTCGCCGCATCAAGCAGGTGATCCTCAACCTGATGTCGAACTCGATCAAGTTCACCGTTCCCGGCGGTCGCATTACGCTGCGCGCCGAACTCAAGGCACCGCAGGGGCTGTGCATCACCGTCGGCGATACCGGCGTGGGCATGACCAAGCAGGAACTCGAAATCGCGCTGGAACAATTCGGCCAGATCGACAACGAGCTGTCCCGCAACCACAGCGGCACGGGCCTCGGCCTGCCCATCACCCGCTCGCTGGTCGAGCTGCATGGCGGTGAGTTGGAGATCGACACGCGCAAGGGCGTCGGCACCAGCGCGCATGTCTGGATACCCCTGACCCGCGTGGTCAGCCTCAACGGCGCAAAGGACGGGGAAGAGGGCGGCGAGGAACTGAAGGCGGGCTGACGTCGCCCGCGCTGCGCGTCATTCCCGGTCTGTCAAAATCTGTCCACTCAGATCGACACGATGATCCGATGACCAACCACCCCGGACTTTGCCCCGCAAAGCCCGGTTTTCCGCCGTTTTGGGCCGCTCTCAGCAGTGTTTCACGTGAAACAATTTGCGGGAATGGGGTGAGGGAAAAACGCCTTAAAGTTGAAGCACAGCAATTTCAAAGCCTTAAGAATCCACCGATTTTCGCATTTTCAATCTGCCCCTTCGTACAGTCCAGTTCCCCCCACACCACGCCCCGAAATGCGGCCATTATCGCGCCGCTAACAACTCCCGGTTGTCGATTGAGGGCCTACCGGATGCACACACGTTTTCACTTTTCCACTCTGCTCCGGGCGAAGACCCGGAGCCTCGCAGAACCGCGCTCCGCCTATCGGGGTTCCGGGGCTGCGCCCGGAACAGAACGGTCAGTGGTCGCTGCCATCGGTATAAAATATTGTTTCAAAATAGATTTCCGCATGGCAGGGCCGGGGCGCGCCTCGCGCGGCACCCTTCCGCTCTCTACCCCAGCACCACCCGACGTTCGCCCACGACCTCACCGTTGAAATTGCGGATCTGCGTCTGCATCAGCGCGCGCGCCACCGGGTGGCCCGCGTCCAGCACGCCCACCCGCACCAGCGCCGCCGCGCACAGCGCCTCCGACGCCGCCCGGTTGCCATCCTCGATCTTCAGGCAAAAGCCGAGGCCATGCTCCGGCACGATCCCCGTGAACACGCCATCGGCCCCGGTCTTCACCACCGCCCGCCCATCGGTCGCATTGATCAATGCGGCACAGGCCCGCCCGTCGCCTGACATCAACAGCGGGTGCGCCCGCATCGCATCGCGCAGCCGCGTCATCGCCGCCCCGCGTGCATCATTCGCCGGGGCCGCGAACTGCGCCATCGCCCGCGCGACCCCCGCCGCGCTCGACACGAAATTGGGGGCCGAACACCCGTCGATGCCATAGGCAAGCGGCGTCTCGTCCCCGGTCGTCTCCGCAAAGGCCGCCGCCACATCGCCCTGCACCCGCCCATCCGGGTCCAGATAGCCATCCAGCGCCGCCCCCACATGCTTTGCGTAGGTCAGGAACCCGGCATGTTTGCCCGAACAATTGTTCAGCACGCGACTCGCCGGTGCACCCGCCGCCCGCAAGGTCCGGTCGCGCGGTGGCTGTGGCCCGCATCGCAGCGCGTCTTCGTTCAGGTCCATCGCCGCCAGCCACGCCGATACCCGGTCGGTATGCATCGGCGCGCCCTCATGCGAGGCACAGGCCAGCGCCAGATGCTCGGTTGTCAGCCCTGCCGCATCCGCCGCCCCAGACTCCATCAGCGGCAGGGCTTGGATCATCTTGATCGCCGAGCGCGGCAGGATCGCCCGGTCCACATCCCCCCATCCCTCACGGATCGCCCCCGAAGAATCGGCAATGGCAAGTATTCCCGCATGGCGGTTTTCCGTTATCGGTCCCCGTGTTGTCAGAACAAGTGTACGATCAAAATTGTCCAAAATATTTTCCCCTCCGGATGGAACCATCTCGCTTAACCTGCATTAAAACACCATGAGCAACACAGAACAGTATTCGATGGATCGTGATACCGCTGTTACCACCGGAAAAGGTGGGGGGCGTAACCGCGATGCCCGCATAATCGTTGGGGTCAGCCTCTTGTTGGCCGTCATCGCCGTCGTCGCCTTCATGGCGACCCTTCCTAGCTGATCGCCGTTATTCCTGCGCGGGCAGGGGGCGGTGCAGCAGCGCTGTTACCGCATCGGAAATACCGATCTCACCATCCACGATAGCCGCCACCGTTTCCGAGATCGGCAATTCGACGCGCCATCTCTCGCCGAGGGCAACCACCCCCGCCGCACTGGCCGCACCCTCGAAAGTGCCGCCCGCCGCGACACCATCCGACCGGCCCAGCGACAGCCCCAGCGAGAAATTCCGCGATTGTGCCGATCCACAGGTCAGCGCCAGATCGCCCAGCCCCGACAGCCCCGCCACAGTCTCGGCACGCCCGCCCATCGCCTGCGCCAGCCGGTTCATCTCGGCAAAGCCCCGCGCGATGATCGCCGCCCGCGCGCTCTCGCCCAAACCCCGCGCGATGAGGATACCGCAGGCAATCGCCAGCACATTCTTGATCGCACCGCCCACCTGTGCACCGACCAGATCGTCACTCGGATAGGGCCGAAAGGTCGGGGTTGCCAGCGCATCGCGCAACGCAATCGCCGCTTCCATATCCCCCGCCGCCACCGTCACCGCCGTGGGTAGACCCTGCGCCACATCGGCGGCAAAACTCGGCCCGGTCAGCACCGCCACGGGATGCCCCGGTGCCGCCGCCCCCGCAACATCATGGGGCAGGGCCAGCGTCCCGCGCTCCACCCCCTTCTGACACAGCACAAGCGTCGCCCCCGGCATCAATACCGGCGCAACCGCTGCAAGCACCTCCCGCGCCGCCTGCGCCGGGATCACCGACAACACGATATCCGCCCCGTTCAGCGTCGCCGCATCTGTCGAGGCCGCAATCCGCCCATCGAGCGCGACTCCGGGCAGGGCAGGGCTGGAACCACCGGAAATCTCCGCCACGCTTTGCGCCCGCCGCGCCCACAGCCGCACCTCGCGCCCCTGCGCTGCATAGAGCTGCGCCAGCGCCAACCCCCATGCACCGCCACCCAATACCCCAATCAAACCTTCGCCCCCCGCTTGCCAGACCAGATGCCCGTCATCGGATTCCCCGCCAGCGGAAAGCGCGGCTTCGGCACCATATCGCCACTCAAACCCGCCTCGAACCGCTCCAACCCCGCCCAAGCGATCATCGCCCCGTTATCCGTGCATAGCGACAGCGGCGGCGCGACAAACGCAAACCCCGCCTCTTGCGCTGCCTCTTCCAACCCGGCCCGCAACACCGCATTCGCCGCCACACCCCCCGCCACCGCAAAGCCGGGCGCGCTCACCTGCGCGAATTCCTCCCGAAACCGCGCCATCGCCCGTTTCGACTTGCCCACCAGCACATCGCGCGTCGCCGCCTGAAACCCCGCGCATAGGTCGGCCACGTCCCCCTCGCTCATTCCGCCATCCGCGATGCACCCATCGCGCACCATCCGCACGGCGGTCTTGAGGCCAGAGAACGATACGTCACAACCGGGCCGATCCATCAGCGGGCGGGGCAGGGCGAACCGCTTGGCATCCCCGCCCAATGCCTTCGCCTCCACCTTCGGCCCGCCGGGAATCCCTAAGTTCAGCATCTTCGCCGTCTTGTCGAAGGCTTCCCCCGGCGCATCATCGATGGTCGTTCCGATCCGCTCATGGTCGCCGGGTCCGCGCACCACCAGAAAGAGACAATGCCCCCCCGATACCAGCAGCATCAGATACGGATACGCCAGCCCATCCGTCAGGCGCGGCGTCAGGGCGTGCCCCTCCAGATGGTTCACCGGCACCAGCGGCTTGCCCGACCCCAGTGCCAGACCTTGCGCGCAGGCCACCGCCGATATCAGCCCGCCGATCAATCCCGGTCCCACCGTCACCGCGATGGCATCCACCCCCGCCAACCCGATCCCCGCCTCGTTCAACGCCTGATCCACCGCCACATCCAGCTTTTCCGCATGGGCGCGCGCCGCAATCTCCGGCACCACACCGCCATAGGCGCTGTGCAAATCCATCTGGTCGAACACCACATTCGACAGGATTTCCCCCCGCCCGGCCCGTGCATCCCCGCGCACGACCCCCGCCGCCGTCTCGTCACAACTCGATTCGATCCCCAGCACCGTCGTCAACGCACGTCTTCCCGTTTGCCCCGCGTCATGCTACGCGATGGACATTCGCATACGCCTTTCGACGGAGAACGCAACCGCATGAGCGTCCCTTACGGTCCAGACCGCCCCTTCAAAATCGGCACCCGTGCCAGCCCCCTCGCGCTTGCACAGGCGTATGAAACCGCCGCCCGCCTCAAGGACGCGCATGGCTTGGGCGACGATTCCATCGAAATCGTCAAGATCATCACGACCGGCGATCAACGGCTGGAGAAGAAGCTCGGTGATATCGGCGGCAAGGGCTTGTTCACGAAAGAAGTCGAGGAGGCGCTCTACGACAAGCGCATCGATCTGGCCGTCCATTCGATGAAAGACATGCCCACGACCCTGCCTGACGGGCTGGAAATCGTGGCCCTCCTACCCCGCGAAGACGTGCGCGATGCCTTCGTCAGCCCCCGCCATGCCAGCATCGACGCCATGCCCGCCGGGGCCACCGTCGGCACGGCGTCCCTACGTCGCCAAGCCCAACTCCTGCACCGCCGCCCCGATCTGAAGGTCGGCCTGTTCCGGGGCAACGTCCAGACACGCCTTAAGAAGCTAGATGCGGGCGAGGCCGACGCGACCTTCCTCGCCATGGCGGGCCTCTCGCGCCTCGATATGCTCGACGTCGCGACGATGGTGATCGAGACGGATACCATGCTGCCTGCGGTCGCGCAGGGCGCGGTGGGCATCGAAACGCGCAGCGATGACGACGATATCCGCGCCGCCCTCGCGCCGCTGCATTGCGATGCCTGCGGCACCCGCCTTGCCGCCGAACGCGCCTTCCTTGGGGCGCTAGACGGTTCCTGCCGCACCCCCATCGGTGGCTTGGCCGTGATCGAAGGCGACCGCCTGTCCTTCCGGGGTGAGGTGCTGCGCCCCGACGGCTCCGAACGCCACGAAACCACCCGCGAAGGTCCGCTATCCGACGCCATCGCGATGGGCCTCGACGCGGGGGCAGAGTTAAAAAAACGCGCCGGGCCGGGCTTTTTCTAGTGATACCAAGGGCGGAAATCGTTGACCGTTTTCACTTTTCAGCTCTGCTCCGGGCGAAGACCCGGAGCCTCGAAAAACCGCGCTCCGCCTATCGAGGTTCCGGGTCTGCGCCCGGAACAGAGCGGTCATTGATTGCCGCCATCGGGATCAAATACGATCCCGATGAACGATGTGCATGGAAATGCCCACCCTTGGAACATTGACCGTCCTCCTCACCCGCGCGCGTCCGCAGGCCGAGGCAACCGCCGACCGCCTTAGCGCGCGTGGGATCGACTCGCTGATCGCCCCCCTCGTGCGAATCGAGG
>CALJIU010000283.1 GCA_937974055.1 uncultured Neomegalonema sp.
AACACGAATCCCAGCGCCACGACCGCCGCCGCAAGCATCGTTCCCAGTCGTCCCATCATCCTGAACTCCGTTGTTCATTCTATTTATGAGATTCTCTTGAACGTGAAACTAGGCGAAATCAAGGGAATACACCCATTTTGCAACCCTACCGCCGATGTCTACGCCGGGGCGCAATCCTGCCGTGCCAAGCGCGTATCACAATGCCACCTCATCGCTACAATCAACGCATTTACAGCGCGTTGCCAACCGGATAGCGTCGGACATCGTATTGAGAAATCTCGGAACGGAGAAAAAAGCCGATGCTTACGGGACGCAAACTGCGCACGCTTCTCACGGGTGCCATCGCCACACTGGTTTCTGCGGGGGCCTCCTCTGGGGCAATGGCTGCCGACCCTGAAGTCACGCTGACAATCCACCATTTCCTCAGCCCCAAATCGACCACGCAAACCGCGATGATCGAGCCGTGGGCCAAAGAAATCGAAAAGGCATCGGAAGGCCGCATCGCCTTTGAAATCTTCCCTTCCATGTCGATGGGCGGCAAACCGCCAGAGCTTTACCGTCAGGTTCGCGACGGCACCGCCGATATCGTCTGGACCCTGATCGGCTACACCCCCGGCGTCTTCCCCCGTTCCGAGGCCTTTGAATTGCCGACCGTCCATCTCGGCTCGGCGGTCGCCACCAACCTCGCCATCCACGACAATTTCGATCTGATCGCCGAGGATTACGACGACATCAAACCCCTCCTCCTTCATGTGCATGACGGCAATGCCCTGCATATGCGCGACGGCGTGGAGGACATCCTGTCCCTCGACGCCTTCAAGGGCATGAAGCTACGCACCCCCTCACGCACCGGCGCATGGATGATCGAGGCGCTGGGCGCAGAGCCCGTGGGTATGCCCGTCCCAGCGCTGCCGCAGGCGCTCTCCAAGGGCGCAGTCGACGGCGCATTGGTCCCCTTCGAGATCTTCCCCCCCCTCAAACTCGCCGAGCTGACCCAAACATCGGTCGAAGGGCGACAGAAGCAGCGTTTTGGCACCTCCGTCTTCATGTACGCCATGAACAAGGAACGGTTCGAGGAACTGCCCGAAGACCTACAAGCGATCATCGAGGAATATTCGGGCCGCGCCTTCGCTGAGAATATGGGCAAAGTCTGGGAAGCAGCCGAAAGCGTCGGCAAGCGGATGCAGCACGAAAGCGGCGGCACCATCCTGCGCCTTGATGATGAGACGACCGAAGATATGGCCACCCGTGGGCAGGGCGTCGTCGATAAATGGGTCGAAGAAGTCACCGGCAAGGATATCGACGGCAAAGCCATCATCGATGCCGCCCGCGCAGCCGTGAAGAAGAACACAGACTGAGCGCGATGATCCGCACCGTCAGTCTCGGCTGGGCTATCCTCGGTGGCGTGCTCCTGCTCGCCATCGTCGGTGTCACGGTCGTCAATGTCGGTGCCTTCGCCCTCGACCGCGCGGCCCGGATATGGGGTGGTGAGGTCGGCGGGCTGCCCGGTTACGAGGATTTCGTACGCCTTGCGGTCGCGGCGGCCATCCCAATGTTCTTTCCCTATTGTCAGGTCCGGCGAGGCCACCTCGCCGTCGATCTCTTCCTCAAGAACAGCCCCCTCGCCCTGCGTCGGGGCATCGACCGCTTCTCCCTCCTTCTGATGGCGGCACTGGCCGTCTTCCTCGCTTACTGGATGACTCTCGGTATGCTCGAAACCCGCGATGATGGCGCACTCAGCCGCGTACTTGGTTGGCAGGAATGGCCGTTCTACATCACCGGCATCCTCTCCCTCGTCCTCTGGGCGCTCGTCGCACTGACGCAGGTATTCGGGCTGACCGAAGACGCCCCCACGCATGGGTGATCGCGAACTCGTCGGCCTTGCGGGTCTGGGCATCCTCTTCCTTTTGCTGGTCCTGCGGATTCCCGTTGGGCTAGCGATGGTCATCACGGGCATCGGCGGCAACTACGCCCTCAGCGAAGTCGCCAGCTTCCTGCGCTTCGAGCCGTATCTGAAGCAGTTCAAGACCCTCTTCTTCAACTCAGTCGCCAATTACGACCTGTCTGTCGTCCCGCTCTTTATCCTGATGGGCTATCTCGCCTCCGAAACCGGCATGTCCCGCGATCTCTTCCAAGGAATGCGTGCGCTGGTCGGGCGCGTACGCGGCGGCGTTGCAATGGCCGCAATCACCGCCTGTGCGGGCTTCGGCGCGGTTTGCGGATCATCTCTCGCCACCGCCTCCACCATGGGCAAAGTCGCCCTGCCAGAACTGCGCCGCATGGACTACTCCGTCCGCCTCGCCACAGGCACGCTGGCGGCGGGCGGCACGCTCGGCATCCTCATCCCGCCCTCGGTCGCCCTGATCATCTACGCCTTGATCGTCGAAGCCTCGATCATCGAGATGTTTCAGGCCGCCATGATCCCCGGCCTGATCGCGGTGGCGTTCTTCGTCGGCGTTATCGCGCTGCTGGTCCGCATCCGCCCTGATCTTGCCCCGGCACTCGACACCATGACCGGCGACGAACGCCGCGCGGCCCTGCGCCGCCTTTGGCCGATCCTCGCCATCTTCCTCGGCATCATCCTCGGCCTCGGCTTCGGCTTCTTCACCCCCACCCCCGCCGCCGCCATCGGGGTCTTCGCCATCCTCGCCTACGGCTTGGTCATCCGCAGCGAAGGACGCGGCCTGACCCTGCCCCGCCTTGGCACAGCGATATCCGAAACTGCCGTCACCGCCGGGATGATCGCCTTCATCCTCTTCGGGGCCGAAGTGTTGAAGGGCTTCTTCAGCCGCGCGGGCCTGCCCGCCGCCCTTGCCGACTGGGCCGGGGCGAGCGGCTATAACCCATGGGTGGTGCTGATCGCGATGCTGGCGATTCTGATCGTGCTGGGCTGTTTTATGGAAAGCCTCGCCATGATCCTTGTCGTCGTGCCGTTCTTCTGGCCCGCTTTGGTCGAGATCAATGGGGGGGATTACATCACGGCGGAAACCGCCGCCTATGGCATGTCGAATGACGAGCTAAAGCTCTGGTTCGGCATTCTGGCGCTAGTCGTCGTGGAGTTGGGTCTTATCACGCCGCCCGTGGGCCTGAACGTGTTCATCATCAGCGCCTTGGCCAAAGATGTTCCGATCTCCGAGACATTCCGGGGTGTTATGCCCTTCTTCGCCGCCGAGATCATCCGCATCGCCCTCATCCTCGCCCTTCCAGCATTATGCCTGTGGCTGCCGAGGGTGATGGTCGGATAGATTGCTCTGCCGATACCTGTTGAGTACCGGCAGAGCGTCGTTTTTATAAATTAGTTAGGGAAGGCGAGTGTTGGTCGTCGAGTTCGTGGAGTCGTCATCATCATCACCGGCGATGACTGCCACAACACCCACGAGTGCCGCAGCACCAATAGCCGTTGCTGCCAGACCGATACCACCCAGACCGGCAGCCGCAGTCGCCGTGACGGGCGCGAATGCTGGCGCAGCAACTGGTGCCGCCAAGACGGGAGCAGGCGGCAGCGCCGCGATTGGAGTAGGAGTAGGAGCCACTGGTACTGGGGTAGGAGTCGGAGCACCAACCGTACCGTAGAACGGCTTCAGAGCGCCCATCTCGCTTGGGCTAAGGGGGGCACCGCAATCTTCGATGAGGAGAGCACCACCCTGACCATACTGGCGATCCCGGTTCTCAATCGTCCGGCACTCATATGTTTGACCAAGCGTCGACGTATCGAGCTTATCGTACCGGTCGCCATCAAGCGCACCAGTCGGGCTACTAATGCTGCCGGGATCGATTGGAGTCAGCTCGACGCAAGGAGCACCGCTCGGCGTCGTTCCGGTTACTGGATCACAGCTCGACAGGGCGTTCTGCGCATTCGCAGAAAAAGCCACCCCGGCAAACGTCAGCGCAAAACCCGCGAACACTGCATGTTTCAACATTACCTAGTTCCTTATTACAAAGTCAAAGCAGCCCACCTGTACGCGGATCATAGAATAATTAGTTTCAATGATGAAGCGTTTTTGCCTGTCATGCGCAAAACATCGTACCAGAATGAGATTTCTCAGCGCGTGACACGAAGCATTCGCTTGCTTACTTTTCGCATCATACAACCAAAGGAAAAGCTATGAACGGTGCCGCTCTTCTGACCACAACCTTACGCAATGCCGGGGTTGATAAGGTCTTTTCGCTCTCCGGCAACCAGATTATGCCAGTCTATGATGCATCCATCGACGCCGGCCTGCACATTGTACATACACGCCATGAGGGTGGCGCGGTCTACATGGCCGATGGTTTTGCGCAAGCATCCGGCACGCTCGGCGTAGCCCTCGTGACCGCCGCACCGGGTTTCGCGAACGCACTTTCCGCCGTTTATTCGGCCCGCCTCAACGAAAGTCCGATTCTTTTCCTCAGTGGCGATTCGCCGGTGGGCGAATCAGGCAACGCTCCGTTTCAGGAACTAGATCAGTGTGCCATGGCCGCGCCCGTTGTCAAAGCCACGTTCCGCCCGCAAAACACGGCTGAACTGGGTCGGGTACTTGGCGAAGCGATTCGCACCGCGCTGTCGGGTCGCCCCGGACCCGTCCACATCGCCCTGCCCTTCGACGTGGTGAACGCCCCCGCCGAGATCGACATGATCCCAACCGATTTAACCCCACCGGTCATGGATTTCGAGGATGCAGACGCCGTGGCGCAAGAATTTGCCACCGCCGAACGGCCCCTCATCCTCGTCGGCCCGCAACTCAACGAAGGCCGGGGCAACGGCGCGGCGCAAGCCCTGCGCGCGGCAACCGGCGCGCCGGTCATCTGCCTCGAAAGCCCGCGCGGCCTGCGCGATCCGGCGCTGGGGGCTTTCGCCGAAATTCTGCCTCAGGCAGACCTGATCGTCGGAATCGGCAAGGTGCCCGACTTCACGATGGGTTTCGCTCGGCCCCCTGCCGTCTCGCCGGATGCGCGGCTTGTCTTCATCGACCCGGAGGCAGAGGCGCTGCGACGTGCTGGCACCCTCGCCGCCGGTCGTTCCTACATCGACGCCCAAGCCGATGCCCCCGCCGCCGCCGCCGCCATCGTACAGGCCACCACCCCGCGCGACCGCCCCGATTGGTGCGCCGCCGTCGATGCCGCCACCGGCTATCGCACTGACTCCTCAACGGCCCCCGGCATCCATCCCCGCACCATCTGCACCCAGCTACAGGCCGCACTGGATGCCGCCACAGACCCCGTACTGATTTGCGATGGGGGCGAATTCGGCCAGTGGTGCCAAGCCCTCCTCCACGCGCCCATGCGTCTGACGAATGGCCTGTCCGGGGCCATCGGCGGCGGCATCGGCTATGCCATCGGGGCCAAGATCGCCCGCCCAGATGCGACCGTGATTCTGACGATGGGCGACGGCACCGCCGGGTTCACCCTCGCCGAATTCGACACCGCCGCCCGCGCCGACGCCCCGTTTCTCGCGGTCATCGGCAACGATGCCTGTTGGAATGCCGAGCATCATATCCAGATCAGGGATTACGGCGAGGACCGCACCGTCGGCTGTCAACTCGACCCCACCACCCGCTACGATCAGGCCGCCGCCGCCCTCGGCTGCCACGGTGCAAAGGTCACCACCGATGCCGATCTCGCCCCCGCCCTCGACACCGCATGGGCCAGCGGAAAACCGGCAGTCTTGGATATCGCCATTGCCAGCCTCGCAGCCCCGGTTTTCAAGACGAAGCGCGAATAAAGCGACGTGCGATTATCGCGAACCAACAGACACCATGTTTCGCGCAACTCTCAGCGCGAAACATGGTTCAGATCTATCGTTGGTCGCTATGGGAATCATACACCCGGCTGACCTTCACACTCTGCTCGCGCAGGGTCATCCACCCGAAACTCGTCATGAACGACACATCCGCCGCATCTGCCCCCACCCCGACCCGCGCGATGGTATCCGCCCCTGCCATCCCGGTCGGGTCCACCAGATGCCATTCTCCGGCCAGATACACCTCCGCCACCGCATGAAAATCCTGCGGGTCCACATCCGGCGCATAGACGCTCGCAAACCGCGCCGGAATGGTCGAGGCCCGCGCCATCGCCACCATCACATGCGCGAAATCCCGGCATACTCCCTGCCGCTGCACGAACGTTTCCAGCGCCGTTGTCGAGGCATCGCTCGCCCCCGGCACATAGGCGATCTTCCGCTCGATCCAGTCGCGCAGCGCCACCACCCGCGCCCCCCCGCTCGTTTCCGAAAACTCAGCGGCCACATAGGCTTGAAACACATCCGACGGACAATACCGCGACGGCATCAAATACCGCACCGCCTCGCCAGACAGATGCCGGGGCGCGACCTGCTCCAGCGCCCCCAGATCGGGCGTCATCCGCGCCACCGCCACCCGCGCACGATAATCACAGACGAAATCGCGCTCCACATGCAGCCACACCCGCTCCCCGATCCCGCTTTCTGCGGCGATCCGACTTTCCTCGCGCGCTGCGCCATAGTCCATTTGCCGCGAGACGATGGCCTGATCCGACAATTCCGCCGCCTCGATCTGCAACAATAGGTCGACCGGTGCCTCGACCCCGTAATCCAGATGCACGGCGATATCGAGTTCCATGGGCGGGGCCTTTCGCGGGGAGGGTGCAACGTATTCCGTCCATGCCACGACCTGCGCCCCCATGCACGTCTCAATCCTTGCCTCTGCCCGTCGGGCGCGCTACCTCGCATCCATGTTGAAAACCCGCGTCATACCCTGTCTCGACGTCGCCAAGGGCCGCGTGGTCAAGGGCGTCAACTTCGTCGATCTCGTCGATGCCGGTGATCCGGTCGAGGCGGCCACCGCCTACGACGCAGCCGGGGCAGACGAACTGTGCTTCCTCGACATCACCGCCAGCGTCGAGGAGCGCGGCACCATGCTCGATGTCGTCCGCCGCACTGCCGAACGATGCTTCATGCCCCTGACCGTGGGCGGCGGCGTCCGCACCCTCGAAGACATCCGCGCCCTGCTCCTCGCCGGGGCCGATAAAGTCTCCATCAACACCGCCGCCGTTGCCAACCCCGACTTCGTGCGTGCGGCTTCCGAGAAATTCGGCGCGCAGTGCATTACCGTCGCCATCGACGCCAAATCCGTCGCGCCCGGACGCTTTGAAATCTTCACCCACGGTGGACGCCGCGAAACCGGCATCGATGCCGTCGAATTTGCTCAAAAAATGGAAGCGTTGGGTGCGGGTGAAATTCTCCTCACCTCGATGGATCGCGACGGGGCCAAGATCGGCTACGACATCCCCCTCACCCATGCCGTCAGTTCTGCGGTCGGCATCCCCGTCATCGCATCCGGCGGCGTCGGCACCCTCGATCACCTCGTCGAAGGCGTGGCGAAGGGGGGTGCATCCGCCGTCCTCGCCGCCTCGATCTTCCATTTCGGAACCTACACGATAGCCGAGGCCAAGGCGGCCATGGCGGCGGGCGGCGTGCCCGTCAGAACCTGAATCCCCGTATTGTCATTCCCGCGCGTGCGGGAACCTGCTCGAAGGACAACCCCATGAAAATCTGCGGCATTTCCGGCAGCCTGCGCACCAAATCCTACAACACGGCTCTCCTGCGCGCGGTGCAGGAGCTCGCCGCCCCCGACCACGAAGTCACCATCGCCGAATACGCCGATATCCCGCTCTATAACGGCGATATCGAAGCCGCCGAAGGCATTCCGGCATCCGTCGAGCGCGTCGCGGGAATGATCCGCGAGGCCGATGCCCTGCTGATCGTCACGCCGGAATACAACGCGGGCATACCCGGCGTCCTCAAGAACGCGATGGACTGGATTTCCCGCGTCAAACCAAGCGTTTACGACAACAAGCCAACTGCCATGATGGGCACCAGCCCCGGCAAACTCGGCACCGTCCGCGCGCAGATGCAGCTTCGCAACCAATTGGCGAATCTCAACTGCCGCACCGTCGCCCAGCCGATGATCTATGTCGGCGAAGCGGGCAAGTTCTTCGACGACGGCAAGCCCGGCTTGGACGACGCCACCATGGGCTTCATCCAGAAGCAACTCGCCGCCCTCGCGGCTCTCGCCGAACAATGACCGCCATCCTCACCCGCCTAGAGACCACCATCCTCGCCCGCAAAACAGCGGGCGATACGGGCGACAGCCATACCGCCCGCCTCCTCGCCAAAGGCCCGGAAAAATGCGCCGAAAAATTCGGTGAGGAGGCCATCGAAGCCATCATCGAGGCCGCGAAGGGCGATAACGAAAAACTGACCACCGAGGCGGCGGATGTCCTCTACCATCTCCTCGTCATGCTCGCCGCTCGCAACATCCCCCTTGCCGACGTCCTCGCCGTGCTAGAGGACCGCGAGGGCACCTCCGGCGTTGCGGAAAAAGCGGGCCGCTCGGCAAATTGAGGAACGAAAAAACTGGCCGCGCGCTGATATGGCTTGATAGAACATAATAAGAACCTATACTGGAGCGAGTCGCAGATGAGGAGAATCCACGATGCCCGATCCAGTCGCCCAAGCCATCGAGAAGGGTCTTCAGGCCATGATAGCCGCCGACCCCTCCCTCGCCCCGCCGGAGGAAACCCGCCCAAAAGGCTTCGCCGCCCTCCTGAAAAAGCTCCGCCCCCGCAGGGACGAGTAATAAAGGGCGCATCCCCGGATGCTTCGCAGCACGCAGTGATGCGATGCTTGTCTGGGGTCTGTCTCGGCTATAAGCGCCTTCTCGCAGCTTTCGCCGCCCTTGCCCTCGCCGCCTGCTCCACCGGCACGGCCCCCCTGCCCCCGCCACCCGCGCC
>CALJIU010000284.1 GCA_937974055.1 uncultured Neomegalonema sp.
GCACACTACACGACAGTGATTGCTTGAGAGCGGTGAAAGGTGGTTTTGTGGAGGATTCTGCGTTGCAAACAGGACCATCCGATGCCCACGAATTCCCTCACCGCTCTCGGTGAGACGCTATCGACGCATATTGATCTGAGCAAGAGCCGGATGGAGACGCTTGTTTTGCTGATCACCGGCATGATCGGATCGCGCACTGTCAATCTGAGCCATGTGGCCAGCGAGCGCGGGTCGGCTGCGAAACCCGCCTCGACCTACCGCCGCTTCCAACGGTTTTTCCAGCATGTGGATGCCGGGGAAGACTGGGCCGCGCGATTGATCATATCGTTGCTCGGTATCGTGGGCGTTCGAACGCTTTGCCTTGATCGTACGAACTGGAAGCTGGGCAGCAAGGACATCAATGTCCTCGTTCTGGCCGTGGTGACGCGCCGCCATCGGGTACCGTTGATGTGGACTTTCCTTGATGGGCCGGGGTCTTCGAGTACAGCGCAGCGCATCGACCTCATGCAGCGCTACATGAGAACGTTCAGGGCAACGTCGATCAGATACCTACTGGCTGACCGAGAGTTCATCGGGGCAGAATGGATGTATTTCCTGAAGGAAAACAACATCCCCTTCGTTATCCGGGTCAAGAAAGACATGATCGTTACTCTTGAGGATGGTCGCCGCTTCGCGCTCTCCAGCCTCCTGCGCCGAACCAGAAAGAAGCACCGCATTCGGGCGGCCTTCGAGCTACCGGAAAAGCAAGGTCTGCTCTGGCTCGACTTCGCCGCAAAGAAACTTACCGACGGTCAGTGGCTCATCGTCGCCGCCAGCAGAGACGGCCACCACGCGCTGAAGGTTTATCGAGAGCGCTGGTCCATCGAGTGCCTCTTCGGCGACTCCAAGACGCGGGGGTTGAACATGGAAGACACCGGCCTGACAATCCATCGCAGGCTCAGCCTGCTTCTGGCTATCGTCGCCATCGCGATGGCCTGGAGTTCCAAGACCGCCGCCATCGCACTCGGATGCAAAAAACCACCACGAAAGAACCACGGATACTTCGCCAAATCATGGTTCCGAACCGGCTTCGACATGCTCCGAAACTTCCTCAGAGCCGGAAGCGAACAAGCTTTCCAACCATGGTCGCGGCTTAACCGGAAATCAGCGCTCAGATGGAGAGTCGTGTAGTGTGTCGAAGAAGAAATCATGCTTTCCCGAACGCAATGCGGCATGGAAGCGAATTGCGATTATCTTATGAATTCCTTGGTTCATTGCTTTGAATGAACTGCCATGAGTCGGTGGTCTTCGAGCAAACCTGGCGATACCACCGCAGTCTGGAACGCTATCCTTCTCAGCATACCCGGCATCGCCCTCGCGGCCGCCCATACTAACGTGATCGAGATGCCCGAACTGGGGACGCTCGACGGCAAGAAGATCGCTTACCTCACAGGTCTTGCCCCTGTCGTCCGGGAATCAAGAAAATGGACCGAAAATCCAGCGTGATCATAACGTATGTTAAGGGGAGACACCTCTCAATATTTATCATAATCATTATTACAAGATTCACGAGTGTAGCCGCAAAGTTGAAGTGTCGTTGTCCTGCAAAGTAGGAATGTCGCTTACCCTTCTCCGGTCTGGAACGGGAGGCCGACATGGGATGGGTGATGATGAGCGAGCGGGAGTTGAACCGCGTCGAGGTTTTGTCGCAGGTCGTTGACGGCCGGATCGCGTCTTCGGAAGCGGCACGGGTGCTAGGGATGAGCATTCGGCAGGTTCAGCGGTTGCTGGTGCGGTTCCGGCGAGACGGTGCTGGATCGGTCAGGCATCGGGCGCGGGGTCGGCGGTCGAATAACCACAAGAACGATGCCGTGCGCGACTATGCTTTGGCGCTGATCCGGGAGAGCTATGCGGATTTCGGGCCGACGCTGGCGACGGAGAAGTTGGCCGAGGATCACGGGCTGAAGGTCTCGTGGGAGGCGCTCCGCAGGAGACGGTTCGCAAGTGGATGATGGCAGAGGGTCTGTGGCTGAAGAAGGCCGCTCGGCGGGCTTTCCACCAGCCACGCTTACGCCGGGAACGGTATGGCGAGTTGATCCAGATCGACGGTTCGGATCACCGCTGGTTCGAGGATCGTGCTGACCCCTGCACCCTGCTGGTCTTCATCGATGATGCTACATCGACATTGATGGAATTGCGGTTCGTGCGGTCAGAGAGCACGGTCTCCTACTTCGCGGCTCTGGAAAGGTATCTGACGACCCACGGGCGCCCTGTCGCCTTCTATTCGGACAAGCACACTGTCTTCCGGGTCGCGAAGAAGGATGCCAGCGGCGGTGCTGGAATGACGCAGTTTGGGCGGGCGCTGTCGGAGTTAAATATCGAGATTCTCTGCGCTAATTCCAGTCAGGCGAAAGGCCGCGTCGAGCGGGCGAACCGAACATTGCAGGACCGGTTGGTAAAGGAATTACGCCTTGCCGGTGTCACGGGCATCAAGGACGGCAACGCCTTCCTTCCGAGCTTCGTCGAGCGGTTCAACGCCAAGTTCGCCAAGGTCCCTGCCCGCCCCGACAACCTGCACCGGGCGCTGAACACCGAGCCTGATCGGCTGGCCGACATCCTGTGCTGGCGGGACACACGCAGCGTCGGGCGACAGCTCACGCTGATGTATGATCGCAAGAAGTACATGCTCGAGGTCAACGACCAAACCCGCGATCTGGTGGGCAAGGACGTGGAGACCTACGCCTTTGCCGACGGCCGGTTCCAGATCCGCTGGAAGGGCGTCTCCCTGCCCTACCGGGTCTTCGACAAGAACCAGCGCGTTACGCACGCCGCCGTCACCAGCCACAAGCTCCTCGGCGACCAACTCGCCATGATCAAGGAGATGCAGGAAGAGATGGACGCGCAGGGGCCGCCCAAGAGGGTCAGGATGAAGACCAACAGCGAGAAGATCGGCTACGTGAAGACCGGCAAGAAGTCACCCGGTCGCCCTCCCCTTGCCCGACGGAAACCAAAAGAGAAGACGGCTGCGCCATCTTGATCATGGTGTTTGCAGGGGTGGGCTAGC
>CALJIU010000285.1 GCA_937974055.1 uncultured Neomegalonema sp.
CGCACCGCCTCAGCCGCTCAAAAGGCGTCGGGCGCGCGGGACTAAGACCGGATGTTCGGCTCCTTTTTCGCCAAGGCCCTGCGCCGGGAGGAGCCGGAACAGACCCGTCCCCTCCACGCCCCGCGCCCGATCTTCGCGGTCGGTGACGTGCATGGCATGGCCTCGGTCCTCGACACCATGATCGACGAGATCGCGGCGCAGATCGCGGAGGACCGCCTCGACGATGCGGTGGTCATCTTCCTCGGCGATTACATCGACCGTGGGCCGGATTCGCGCGGTGCCTTCAACCTCCTGCTGGACAGCCCCGCCCGTCTTGGTGTCGAAACGGTCTTCCTGCGCGGCAATCACGAGGCGTTCGCCCAGCGGTTCATCGACAAACCCTACGAGGATTCGAACTGGCTGAAATGGGGCGGTGACGCCACCGTCGAATCCTACGGCATCGATGCCCAAGACTTCGCAACCGACCTGAAAGGCCGCATTGCACTGGCCCAAGCGCTCTCCAGCGCGATGGGCGACGCCCATCTGACCTTCCTGCGCGACACGCTCGTCACCAGCCATGCCGAGATGCCGTTCTTCTTCTCCCATGCCGGAATCGACATCGCCCGCCCCCCGCAGGACCAGCCCGAAAAGGCCCTCGTCCACGGCATACGCGGCTTTCGCGAAACGGGCGGCTGGCCCGACACCATCGCCGTCCACGGCCATTACATCACGGACGAGCCTGATCTGGGCGTGCGCCGCATCGGCGTCGATACCGGCGCGTATAAGACCGGCATCCTGACCGCCCTCTTCTGCATCGACGAGACGATCGATTTCATCGAGATCGAAGAATAACGATCAGGCCAGCCGCCGCTCCAGCCACCGCACGAGGGCGGAGACGACGAGGATCAACACCAGATATTCCAGCACCAGCACCGTGTAGATTTCCAGCGGGCGGTATTCCGTAACGACCAACTCATTCGCCTTGCGCGTCAGTTCCTGCATCCCGATCACCGATACCAGCGACGACATCTTCAACATGTAGATGAACTGATTCCCCAGCGCAGGCAGGATACGCCGCACCGCTTGCGGCAGGATCACGTAGCGCATCGTATCGCGATACGACAACGCAACCGACCGCGACGCCTCGTACTGCCCCTTGTCGATGGATTGGATACCGGCCCGAAAGATTTCCGCCTCGAAGGCCGAATCCGACAGCGCCAGCGCGATGACCCCGGCCCAAAAGACACTCAGCGAGATATCGGCGATTTGCGGCAACCCGTAATAGACCCACAGGATCATCACGAGGATCGGCACGGCCCGCACCAGCTCGACATAAACCCGGCTGATCCCTCGCAGCCATCGGTTCGAGGACAATCCCGGCAGGGCGACGAGCAACCCGACAACGATACTGATCGAAATTGCCGTCAAGGACAGCGCAAGGGTGTACCAATACCCCTGCAACAAGAATTTCAGATTGATCGCACCCGATTTGGTGGAGGGGTCCACCACATACCAACCCCAATCATCGGAACACCCACCGAGCAGGAACAGACAGGCGAACAGCGCCCAGCCCCGTGGCCACCCCATGCCCATCCGCATGTCTCGAAAACCGGATGCCATCGCGCCCCTCAATGCTTTAGCAATCGGCGCAGAAAGTCCTGCGCACGGGCGCTTTCGGGCGCGGTGAAGAAGGCTTCCGGCGGCGCAACCTCGACGATCTCGCCCTGATCCATGAAGACCATCCGATCCGCCACCCGCCGCGCGAACCCCATCTCATGGGTCACGCAAACCATTGTCATCCCCGTTTCGGCCAGCTCCACCATCGTATCGAGCACCTCGCCGATGGTTTCGGGGTCCAGCGCCGATGTCGGCTCATCGAACAGCATGATGCGCGGCTCCATGCACAGCGCGCGGGCGATGGCGACACGCTGCTGCTGCCCACCCGATAACTGACGCGGCATCTTGGCGGCCTGCTCCGGTATCCGCACCCGCTCCAGATACCGATGTGCCAGCGCCTCCGCCTCCTCACGCCCCATCCCCCGCGACCGCATCGGCCCCAGCGTCAGGTTATCCAGCACCGATAGATGCGGGAACAGATTGAACTGCTGAAACACCATCCCGACGTTACGGCGGATGCGCTCCAACGCTGCCTTACTGCCATCCAGCAGCACGCCATCCACCTCAATGGACCCGGAATCATGTGTCTCAAGCTGATTGATGCAGCGGATCAGCGTCGATTTTCCCGACCCGGACGGGCCACAAACCACGACCCGCTCCCCCGCTGACACATCCAGCGAAACGGCCTTCAAAGCCATGAAATCGCCAAAGCTTTTGGAAACTTGTGACATGCGGATCACCGCCAGCGTCTCTGTGCTTGGCATGGTAGATCCGGCCTCTCCTGTTGTCCTGACCTTCTCATGCAGGTTAAAGCGTCGCGTTGCAAGTGCGACCATATCGCGGCATTAAATGAAATTAACCTATCGTCCTCGACTGGAGAGACCCATGAAGACCCTAAAGATCATCGCCGCCAGCCTGTTCCTGTTCACCTCCACTGCCGGCGCGCAGGCCGCCTCGGCCCTGCAGGACGTTCTCAGCGGCGGGGTGCTCAAGGTCGGCACGACCGGCGATTGGAACCCAATGACCATGAAGGACGTCGCGACGAACAGCTACACCGGCTACGATATCGACGTGATGACCGAATTGGCCAAAGACCTCGGCGTCGAGGTCGAATTCGTGCCTGCCGACTGGAAAACGCTGGTCAGCGGTGTGACCTCCGGC
>CALJIU010000286.1 GCA_937974055.1 uncultured Neomegalonema sp.
GTGTGCATTGAAAAGGTTCAAGTGCGCGTGCCGGAGGGTAGACATGACGAGGAAGAAGATTTTGGCCGCTTTGGGGGCCGTGGTGCTGGCGCTGATCGCGGCGTGGGAAGAGGGTGGCCTCGACCAGATGGTGCAGCAGCAATTGCGCAACCTCGGTGCGGATGCCCCCACCTCGCAGACGACGACGCGCAGCGGCAACCGGCAGGAGCGCGGGACGGGCTTTGACTATTACGTCCTCGCCCTGTCTTGGTCGCCCAGCTTTTGCGAAGATAGCGGCAACCGTTCGTCGAACCAGTGCAACGGGTCGCGCGATTATGGCTTTGTCGCCCACGGCCTGTGGCCGCAGAACGAGACGGGCTGGCCGGAATTCTGCGACGTTCGCGCCCGCGTGCCGGATCGAACGGTCGATAAGATGCTGCCGATTATGCCCGCGAAGGGACTGATCTTCCACCAATGGAAGAAGCACGGCACCTGCTCCGGTCTCGACCCGCAGGAATATTTCGAGGTGACGAAGGCGGCCTATGATTCGGTGGTGATCCCGCAGGAATTGCGCCGTCTCGACAGGACGCTGACCATCGACCCCAAGGTGATCGAAGCGGCGTTTATCGAGGTGAATCCCGATCTCGACGCCGATGAGATCGTCATCAATTGCTCGAAGAACCGCTTGCGGGAGATCAAGGTCTGCTTCGACAAAAGCCTGACACCGCGCCAATGTGGCCGGGATGTGAACCGCGAATGCCGGTCGAAGAGCATCCGGATGCCGCCGGTTCGGTGACTCCAGTCATCGGTATGGTGGTTTAGCGCCCTTCAAATTGCTGTTTGCTGTTGTACTATAGCGCCACTGGCATTCGTCTCCGTCCTGTTGAAACCTTTGCAGATCTTGCAATATTCGGTGACAATCTTCCCTCCTGAGGGATCGAGCGTAGTGGTTGTTTCTCGTGGCGATACTTTGCCGCATTGGCTGCAGTATTCCTGACTGTATGACGTGCTCACTATAGTTCCCCTCTTTTTTCTATAAACATTAGATTGTATGATCGATTCATATCAGTCAATCTCAGTAAAAAGAGGAAATCAACATGCCAGTATCGACTGTATATGTAAATCGTAATGGTTCGGCTGCTGTAAGTGTCACGGTGATGCTGTCATTTGTCACTGGTGGCGTCACGAGTACAGTACGCACTGACCGAGATGGTAGAGCCATCATCGATCACACGGCAAGTGGAACCGCAAAAGTGTTTGTCGAAGGTAAAGAGCGCGGAACCATGCGCTCACCGGGTACGATCTCTATCGAAATATAGGCGGAGCGAGTGCCCGTCGCGGCGCTATCATACCAACGGCGGAAATCGCCGACCGTTTTCACTTTTCCACTCTGCTCCGGGCGCAGACCCGGAGCCTCGCAGAAGCGCGCTTTGCCTATCGGGGTTCCGGGTCTGCGCCCGGAACAGAACGGTCAGTGATCGCCGCCATCGGTATTATTTCATCTCTTCCATTCTCAGATGCCCGAAAGCCACCCGGAAAAACCGTCGATATCATACCAACAGAATTTTGATGCTAACCGTTTTTAGGCGTCACCCTCGCGGCTGCACCGTGTAACGGTCGTTCCGAGGGTCCATCTATCTGATTTCGCTGAGATATGGATCGTCGGAACGAGTCCGACGATGACGAAAAGAGGGTCAGTCACAAAGGCCATTGATATCAGGCGTTCTGCTCACGGATTTTCTTTGCCGCTTCCTCGCTGTAGGACACGCCCTTTTCGGCCAGCATCGTGTCGAGTTCACCCGACATCGTCATTTCTGTCACGATATCACAGCCCCCCACGAACTCGCCCTTCACATAGAGCTGTGGGGTCGTGGGCCAGTTGGTGAAATCCTTGATTCCCTGACGCATCTCATCCGATTCGAGGATATTCACGTCCTGAAACTCGACCTCCATATAGGCGAGGATCTGCGATACGCGGCTGGAGAACCCGCATTGCGGAAACGTCTTGTTGCCCTTCATGAACAGGACGACATCGTTGTTTTCGACCGTTTTCTTGATTTCGGCCTGGGCGGCGGTGGTATCCATAATAGTGTTCCTTGTTGTCGGTCGATTAAGTCTGTTCCGGCACGCCGGTCGTCAGCGCAAGCGCGTGCAATTCCCCCGCTGCCCCGTCCATCTTGCCCTTCAGCGCGGCATAGACGGCCTGATGCTGCTGCACCCGGTTCTTACCCGCAAAGGAGGCGTCGAGCACGGTGGCCGCATAGTGATTCCCGTCCCCCGCCAGATCGCGAATTTCGACGGTGGCATCGGGAAACGTCTCTTTGATGAGCGATTCGATGGCGGCGGCTTCCATGGGCATGGGCGGTATCTCCAAGCGTTACGATCAAGGGAGAGTTAAGGTATCGCCCGCGACTATTCAATCTGGCGTGGCCATCAACGGGCGACGGGGTCCGGCAGAAAGTCCTGATCGAGCAGGTCCGCAGCGGCGTAAGGAAGAGCCACAGGGAGTCTGTCGGCATAGTAGGACAGGTCATGCGGCTCGTATTCCTTGAACGCCGCCAGCGTGTCGCGCCGCGCATCCGCATAGACATCCTGTGCAAACTCGTCCACCCGCGCCGCGAGACTTTGGTTGCGCTTTAGGTGACGGGCAAGCTGCGACCGCTGGGTGCTGACGGTGCGCTTCCAGCCCGCCGCGCGTTCGCGGACGAGGCCGAACTGATATTTCAGCAGATGCTCGATGATCGTGGAAAGGCGGTTCTCGACCTCCGCAAGCTCGGAATTGCCCAAGTCGCGCATCTCCTCAGCCAGATTATCCCAATCGAGTGCCGATACATCCCGACGCTCCAAGGCTTCGCGTTGGGTGCTGGCCCAAGCGAAGATATCGTTTCCGTACTCCGCACCTTTGGTGCCGTGTTCAGAAAGACTGAGAGGTCGCTGAATATTCATTCAAAAGAACATACAGAAATACAGCGCATCGACCAAGACGTTCTTCCGCCCAAGGCCAAGCCGATCACCCCATATATTCCGGGAACCACCCCTCATGCGCCGTGCGCAGCTTGGCCAGCGGCACCGCCTTCCCGGCGATATCCACCGCCTCGCCCCCCGTCTCGCCGATCCATACCGCAGGCACACCCGCCGCATCGGCCACGCTGAACATCTGCTCTACCGACTCGCTCAGGACCGTCACCAGATACCGCCCCTGATCCTCGCCAAAGAAGGTCGCATCGTCACGGCCCCCCGGCGAGCGGACCGTGCAGCCGATATCCCCCGCCAGCGCCATTTCGGCCAGCGCCACGGCGATGCCGCCATCGCCCACGTCATGGGCCGCCGTCAGCGCGCCCTCCTTCGCAAGCTGCTGCACCAACTCCCCCGCCGCGCGCTCCGCATCCAGATCGACGGGCGGGGCCATCCCTGCCTCCTGCCCATGCACTTCGCGCAGGTAGAGCGACCGGCCCAGCCAGCCCTCCATTCGCCCAAGCAACAGAATGGCTTCGCCGCCGGATTTGAACCCCATCGTCAACATATGGTCCAGATCGTCCAGCAACCCGACCCCGCCGATGGTCGGCGTGGGCAGGATCGCGTTGCCCTCAGTCTCGTTATAGAGGCTGACATTCCCGCTAACGATGGGCATATCCAGCGCCGCACAGGCCGCGCCAATCCCCTCGATACAACCCACGAGTTGCCCCATGATCTCCGGTTTTTCCGGGTTACCGAAGTTCAGGTTATCCGTTGCCGCCAAGGGTCTGGCCCCGACAGCGCAGAGATTGCGATAAGCTTCGGCCACCGCCTGCCGCCCGCCCTCGACCGGATCGGCAACGCAGTAGCGCGGCGTCACATCCGCCGTCATGGCAAGGCCCTTCTGCGTGCCATGCACCCGCACCACCGCCGCATCACCGCCGGGCCGCTGTGCGGTATCGGCCATGACCATGTGGTCGTACTGCTCCCACACCCACCGGCGAGAGGCCAGATCGGGCGATCCCATCAGACGCAAAAGCGCCTCGTCAACAGGCACTTCCGGCACATCGTTGAGCGGCGCAGGCGCGGGCGTCGGCACCCACGGGCGGTCGTATTCCGGCGCTTCCCCCGACAATGCCTTTAGCGGCAGATCGGCCTTCGTCTCGCCATTCAACCGCACGAGAAAGCGGTCCTCCGCAATCGTTTCACCCACAACCGCGAAATCCAGATCCCATTTATCGAAGATCGCCCGCGCCTCGTCCTCCATCTCAGGGCGCAGCACCATCAGCATCCGCTCTTGGCTCTCGGACAGCATCATCTCGTAGGCGCTCATATTCGTTTCGCGTGTCGGCACCTTCTCCAGATCGAGGATGACGCCCAGATCGCCCTTATCCCCCATCTCCACCGCCGAACAGGTCAGCCCCGCCGCGCCCATATCCTGAATCGAGATCACCGCCCCCGACGCCATCAATTCCAGTGTCGCCTCCAGCAGCCGCTTTTCGGTGAATGGGTCGCCGACCTGCACGGTCGGGCGCTTCTCCTCCGCATCCGCGCCGAACTCATCCGAGGCCATCGTCGCCCCGCCGACCCCGTCGCGCCCGGTCTTCGCGCCCAGGTAGACGATGGGCATCCCCACGCCGGACGCCGCCGAGTAGAAGATCGCATCGGCATCCGCGAGGCCCACCGCCATCGCGTTCACCAGCGGATTGCCGTCATAGGCGCTGTGGAATTCCACCTCTCCCCCCACCATCGGCACGCCAAAGCAGTTGCCGTAGCCGCCGATCCCCGCAACGACCCCCCGCACGATGCCCCGCGTCTTGGGATGGTCAGGCGAGCCGAACCGCAACGCATTCAGCGCCGCCACGGGCCGCGCCCCCATCGTAAAGACATCGCGCAGGATGCCGCCGACTCCGGTGGCCGCGCCCTGATACGGCTCGATAAAGCTGGGGTGGTTATGGCTCTCCATCTTGAAGATACAGGCCTGCCCATCCCCGATATCGATCACCCCCGCATTCTCGCCGGGACCACAGATCACCTGCGGCCCGGTCGTCGGCAGCGTGCGCAGCCACTTCTTCGAGGATTTGTAGGAACAATGCTCGTTCCACATCGCCGAGAAGATGCCCAGTTCTGTGAAAGACGGCTCGCGCCCCAACAGATCGAGAATACGCTGATATTCGTCGGGCTTGAGGCCGTGTTCGGCGATCAGGCTTTCGGTGATGGCTGGTTCGGACATGCGCGTTCCCCGGTGGCAATGTTACCGGGCTTTTAGCGGGCACGCGGGCCAAGCGAAAGCCCTCCTCTCGACGGATGCATCTGCGCGGCCTATTCTCGATGCATGAAACATCTCATCGTAACCCTCGCCCTCTTCAGCGCCCCCGCCCTCGCCGATACTGCCCTCGAAGAACGCGACGCGCTGTTCGAGGTGCTGCAATCCACCGAAGACGCCCAAATCGCCGGGGCCGCCCAGCGCGCGATATGGGAAAGCTGGCGCGAGGCCCCCGATGCCGACGCGCAGGCGCTGTTCGATCTCGCGATGCAGCGGATGGCGGTCTTCGACAATGCGGGCGCTGTCGAGGTGCTGGACGAGTTGATCCTCTACGCCCCCGATTTCACCGAGGGCTGGAACCAGCGCGCCTTCGCCTATTTTCGGATGCAGGAATACGAAAAATCGCTGGCCGATATCGAATCGACCCTGCAACGCACCCCCCGCCATTTCGGTGCATTATCCGGCAGGTTCCAAATCTTGATGGCCCAGGGCCGCGCCCGGCTCGCGCAAAAGACGCTGCGCGAAGCGGTCAGGGTGAACCCGTGGCTCACGGAGCGGCGGATGCTGGTGCCGGAACCGGCGGAATGAAGGCCACCTACACCGTCACATGGCTCGAAATGGATGCCCGCTCGCCCCAGCCACGCCGCACCCCCCCTGTCGACGGCCTGACGATCATGCGCGCCCATGCTCCACCCGTGCATTTCTTCCGCTATCTCTACGATGCCGTCGGGGCCGCGTATGAATGGACCGACGTTCACGACTGGCCCATCGCCGAGGTCGCCGCTTTCGCCCAGCACCCCGCGATGCACCTGAACGTCGCCTATCTGCACGGCACACCCGTCGGGTTCGTGATGGTCGATCTGCGTAAGCATCCGGTGGCCGATATCGCTTATTTCGGCTTGATGCCCGAATATACGGCGATGCGGCTGGGGTCATGGCTCCTACTCGAAGGCATCCACGACGCATGGGACGCCGGGATCGACAAACTGACGGTCAATACCTGCACCCTAGACCATCCCCGCGCCCTGCCCCTCTACGTCAAGATGGGCTTCGTTCCCGTG
>CALJIU010000287.1 GCA_937974055.1 uncultured Neomegalonema sp.
GAAAGCCTGCGTGCATCTCTCCCGACAGCGCCCGCGCCGCCCCGCGCGCAGTCAGACCTTCCGGCCAATGCCCCGCTGCCGGGTGCCGCTCTGCCAGCGTCTCGGCAATTGCGAGGCTTTCCCACACCCGCGCCGTCTCGCCCCCCTCCTCGATTTCCAGCGTCGGCACGGTACGCGCGGGGGCATGGGCGGCTTGCATCGCCGTGAACGCCTCCGAATACATCGGCACCAGCCGTGTGCGGAACGGGATGCCGAATGCATCCAGCAGCAACCAGCCGCGCATGGACCAACTCGAATAGGCGGTATCACCGATGAAGAGGGTATAGCTCATGGGGTATCTCCTTCACCCCCGATCATCGCCGACCGGCCCCCTCCACGCCAATCATCTTTCGTGAGGCTTGCCATTCCGATTCATGGCCACACCTCCGCCCCATGACATTGCAAAGCTTTGGCACAGACCTCAACATCGCCGTTTTCGGCGCAGGCGGCGGCATCGGCGGGGCTTTCGTTCGGGCTTTGGCCGACGATCCCTCCGTCGCGCAAGTCCATGCGATTTCGCGCGATGGGCAGGCGGGCGGCGGCACCCGCTCCCATGCCTGCGACCCCCTCGACAGCGATGCCATCGCCGCCACGGTCGCCACGATCACCGCCGACGCGCCGCTACACCTCGCCATCATCGCCATCGGCATCCTGCATGGCGACGGCATCGCCCCCGAAAAGACGTGGAAGCATATCGAGGTCGATGCCATGCGGCGCGTGCTGGAGGTCAACACCATCGCCCCCGCCCTCATCGCCCGCCACGTCCTTCCGGCATTGGCCAAGAACCGCAAGACCACCCTCGCCGCCTTGGGTGCCCGTGTCGGCAGCATCACCGATAACCGCCTCGGCGGTTGGGTCAGCTATCGCGCATCAAAGGCCGCCCTTGCGATGGTCATCCGCACCCTCTCCATCGAACTCGCCCGCACCAACCCCCATGCCCTGTTCATCGGCCTGCACCCCGGCACCGTCGATACCGGCCTGTCCGAACCCTTCCAACAGGGCGTACCGGACGGCAAACTCTTCACCGGCGAGCACGCCGTCGCCCAAATGCTCGACACCATCGACGCCCGCACTAGCACCGATAGCGGAACCGTGTTCGCCTATGATGGACAGGAAATTTCCGCTTAGATTCATAGACTTGTGAAAAACAGACGCACCACCCTTGCCGGGCGCAGTCATTAAACTAGGAAAAAATTCCCGCCCTGCGGGAACCATCTGCGACATTGCGCACTTCGGAATTCATAGCTTGTTTATGAATTAAAGAGCCGGAGGGTACGCAATGGCCGAGTCAACAAGACCGAGTGTCGACGACCGCAAGGTTATCTCCACCGCTATGTCGACCCCCATGCTCGATGCAGAAACCGAATTGAGCCTCGCCCGCCGGTGGCGCGACGAAGACGATGTCGAGGCGCTGCACCAGCTTACCAACGCCTACATGCGCCTCGCGATTTCGATGGCGAGCAAATACCGCCGCTACGGTGCCCCGATGGGCGATTTGATTCAGGAAGGCGCAATCGGCTTGATGAAAGCCGCCGAACGCTTTGACCCCGACCGTGGCGTTCGCTTTTCTACCTACGCCGTCTGGTGGATCAAGGCGTCGATTCAGGATTACGTGATGCGCAACTGGTCCCTCGTGCGCACCGGGTCCACCTCCTCACAAAAATCGCTGTTCTTCAATCTGCGCCGTGTGCGGGCCGAAAAAGAACGCGATTCCGGTGAATACGGACGTCAGTTCGGCGCGATGAGCAACGATACCCGCGACGCCGTTGCCACCGCCCTGCGCGTACCGCTCCACGATGTCGTGATGATGGAATCCCGCCTGTCGGGCAGCGATTTCTCCCTCAACACTCCACAGGGGGACGAGGAAGGCCGCGAATGGGTCGAAACCATCGAGGACGACGCTCCGATCAGTTCCGAAGCGGCGACCCATGAAGAAGATACCGCCCGCACACACGGCTGGATCGCAGATGCCCTCACCGTCCTCACCGACCGCGAGCGTATGATCATCACCGAACGCAAACTTGCTGAAGACCCCTCCACTCTGGAGGCGCTGGGCGGGCAACTCGGCCTCTCGAAAGAGCGTGTGCGCCAATTGGAAACGCAGGCGCTCAAGAAGATGCGTTCGGCCATGGAGGCCCAACTCGGTGCGAATGCGCAGCAGGTCATGCTGCACCAGTAATGCCAAGGGCGGAAATCGCCGACCATTTTCACTTTTCCACTCTGCACCCGGAACAGAGCGGTCAGTGATCGACGCCATCGGTATAAGCCCGCAGGATTTCATGCGCGCCCCCAAAAGCCTCGGCGAAAGTCGGGGCTTTTTGTTGTCTTGGCACTTGTCAGTTCCGCGCAGGCGGCGGAGGATATCCCTGATATATTCAGGCGACCCGGTACTGGATTCCCCGCCCACCCCGCGCTACGCCTAAGCCCATGACCTACGAAGATATCCTCGCCGCCCGCGCTCGCCTCGACGGCCATGCGGTCCGCACGCCGTTGCTTTCGGCCCCCCAGATCGACGCGCTTGCGGGGCGGCGGGTGCTGGTGAAGGCGGAATGTCTGCAGCGCACCGGCTCGTTCAAATTCCGGGGCGCGTGGAACTGCATCTCCGCCCTGCCGGATGAGCAGCGTAAGCGCGGCGTGGTGGCCTTTTCCTCCGGCAACCACGCGCAGGGGGTGGCCCTGTCGAGCGCGCTGCACGGCATCCCGGCGGTCATCATCATGCCGTCGGACGCTCCCGCCACCAAGATCGACGCCACCCGCGATTACGGCGCGGAAATCATCCTCTACGACCGCTTCACCGAGGATCGCGACGCCATCGGCGAGGCCCTCGCCGCCGAGCGCGGCCTGACGCTGGTACGCCCCTTCGATGATCCACAGGTCATTGCAGGGCAAGGCACCTGCGGTCTGGAAATCGCCGAACAGGCCCGCGAGGCGCGCGTCACGGACGCCACCGTCCTCGTCTGTTGCGGGGGCGGTGGCCTCTCGTCGGGCATTGCCTTGGCGCTGGAGGGGGCGGCCCCCGGCCTGCGCGTCCGTCCGGTCGAACCGGCGGGCTTCGACGATTTCCGCCGCTCGCTGGAGGCGGGCACGCCGCAGGTCAACGCGCCGGGTCAGACCTCGGTGCAAGACGCCATCGTCACACCGACCCCCGGAAAACTGACCTTCCCCATCGGCCATCGCCTCTTTGGCCCCGGCCTCGCCAGCACCGATGACGAAGCGTTGCATGCGGTTGCGCTGGCGTGGAAGTGGCTGAAGGTCGTGGTCGAACCCGGCGGGGCCACCGCTCTCGCCGCCGCCCTTTTCCAACCCGAAAAGATCGACGGCGATACCGTCATCGTCACGGCATCAGGCGGCAATATCGACCCCGCGATGTTCCGCCGGGCGCTGGATACGGTGTAGTATTTCCGCTACGCCATCGCGTCGATCAGCGCATCCGCCGTGCTTTTCACCGCTTCGCCAGGGTTGTCCTCGACCAGCATCGTCTTCACCACGCCGTCCTCGACTAGCATCGCGTAGCGCTTCGAGCGCACGCCCAAGCCCCGCTCGGTCAGGTCAAGCTCCATCCCGATTTCCTTGGTGAACATCCCCGACCCATCGGCCAGCATCGTGATATCGTCGCCCGCCGTCGTCGCCTCGGACCATGCGCCCAGCACGAAGGGATCGTTGACCGACACGCAGCAAATCGCATCCACGCCCTTGGCCTTCAGGTCGGCGGCCCGGTTCAGGAACGATGGCAGGTGGTTCAGGTGGCAGGTCGGAGTGAAGGCCCCCGGCACCGCGAACAGCGCGACGGTCTTGCCGCCGAATGCTTCGCTGGTGGTCATCGGCTTGGGGCCATCGGCGGTCATGGTGGCGAATGTCGCTTCTGGCAGGCTATCGCCGGTTTGGATGCTCATGGTCTGTCCCTCGATTGATATTGAACCCTTCGGATACCCGTGAGATAGCGGGGACGACCCCCATTGGCGAGGAAGAACGACATGGCGATTGCCGACCGCATGGTTCCTGAACGCATCGTAATCGTCGGCGCGGGCCATGCCTCGGCCCAGCTATGCGAGAGTTTGCGCAAGGGCGGGCATACCGGCTCGATCACCTTGGTCGGCGAGGAAACGTGGCTGCCCTATCAGCGCCCGCCGCTGTCGAAAGCCTATCTCTTGGGCGATTTCGAGCGTGAGCGGTTGTTCGTCAAACCCCACAGCTTTTACGCCGATGCCGATATCGACCTGCGCCTCGGCATCCGTGTCGATGCCATCGACCGCGACGCCCGCACAATCGCGCTGTCGAACGGCACTCGCCTGCCCTATGACGCCCTCGCCCTGCTGACCGGCGCGCGGGTGCGGCGGCTGGATTGTCCCGGCGCGGGCCTGCCCGGCGTTCACTATGTGCGCGGCATCGACGATATCGACGCGCTGATGCCCGCCGTGGATACCGCCCGCAATGCCGTCGTCATCGGCGGCGGCTATATCGGGCTGGAGGCGGCGGCGGTGCTACGCAAGCGCGGGCTGGCCGTCACCCTGCTCCATCGCTCGCCCCGCCTGCTATCGCGCGTGGCCAGCGTTGAGACGGCGCAATTTATCGAGGGCATCCACCGCGAGGAAGGCGTCGATATCCGCCTCGGCACCACCCTGCGCTCCATCGAAGGGGCGGGCCGGGTGCAGAAAGTCGAGATCGAGCGCGTCGCCGCCGATCATGTCGCGGGGGATACCGCCGAGGAAATCCCCGCCGATCTGGTCGTCGCGGGCATCGGCGTTCTGCCTAACCAATCCCTCGCCAGCGATGCGGGTCTGCCCACCGAAGACGGTATCGCCGTCGATGCTCAGTGCCGCACCCCCGACCCCGCCATCTACGCCGCCGGCGATGTGGCATGGCATCCCCACGGCCAATGGGGCGAATTGCGCCTCGAATCGGTCCAGAACGCACTGGATCAGGCCAAAGCCTGCGCCGCCGCCATGCTCGGCGATCCGGCCCCTTATGACGCGATGCCGTGGTTTTGGTCCGACCAATACGATGTGAAACTGCAATCGGCGGGCCTGCCCTCCGGCTATGACCGCGCCATCTGGCGCGCGGGCGACAAGGCGCGCGGCGGCTCCTGCTGGCTCTATCGCGACGACCGCCTTCTCTGCGTCGAGGCCGCCAATGACCCCCGCGCCTACATGACCGGCAAACGCTGGATCGAGGCAGGCCAAACCCCCGACCCCGCCACCATCGGCAATACCGATATCGCCCTCAAGGAAATGCCGGTGCTATAGACGCAGCGATTTGAGGGTTGCGTCCGCGCACCGTTCAGGCCATGCGTTCAAATAACGCCGATAGACGGGGACCGCCATGGAGATCGCCGCCGGACGATTCCGCGCCCGCCTCGCCGAGACGGAGGACGACGTGCGCGCCGCCCAACGCCTGCGTTACCGCGTCTTCGTCGAGGAGATGGGCGCACAGGCCAGCCCC
>CALJIU010000288.1 GCA_937974055.1 uncultured Neomegalonema sp.
GTGCCGAGATCGGTAATCGCCTCCGCCGAGTCGAAGGCCGGATTCTCACGGAAGGTTTCGGCGGCGGCACGCAGGGCCTTGCGGTCGCGGGGGGTGTAGGCGCGCAGGGCGTGCTGGATGCGATTGCCAAGCTGGCCAAGAATATCGTTCGGTACATCCGCCGGATTCTGGGTGATGAAATACACGCCGACCCCCTTCGAGCGGATGAGTCGGGCGACCATTTCAACCTTATCGATCAATGCCTTGGGCGCATCTTCAAACAGCAAATGCGCTTCATCGAAGAAGAACACGAATTTGGGTTTATCCGGGTCGCCAACTTCGGGCAGTTCCTCGAACAACTCCGACAACAGCCACAGCAGGAAGGTGGCGTAGAGCTTTGGCGACTGCATCAGCTTTTCGGCGGCGAGGATATTGATGCGCCCCTGCCCCGTCGGCGTCAGCGCTATCATATCGTCGAGGCGCAGCGCAGGCTCACCAAAGAACGCTTCCCCGCCCTCGTTCTCCAGCACCAGCAGACGCCGCATGATGGCCCCGATGCTGGACTTCGTGACATAGCCATAGGTGGTCGAAATCTCGCTGGCATTCTCGCCCAGATGATTGAGAATCGCGCGCAAGTCCTTGAGATCGAGCAGCAAAAGCCCCTGATCGTCAGCGATGGTAAAGGCGATATTGATGACGCCTTCCTGCGTGTCGTTCAGGCCCAGCAAACGCGACAGCAGCAGCGGCCCCATCTCGCTGACGGTGGTGCGGATCGGGTGGCCCTGCTCGCCGAACAGATCCCAGAAGACGACCGGAAAATCATCGTAGCCATAATCATCGAACTTGATCGTCTCGGCACGGGCGATCAGCTTATCGTGCAGCTTGTGCTCATGCGTTCCGGCGGCGGCAAGGCCTGACAAATCGCTTTTCACATCGGCGAGGAAGACGGGCACGCCCGCTTGGCTGAATCCTTCCGCAAGAATTTGAAGCGAAACGGTTTTCCCCGTGCCGGTCGCCCCCGCGATCAGGCCATGACGGTTGCCGAGTTTCAGCAGCAGGCTCTGCGCTTCCGCGTAATCCTTGCCGCCCCCTCCGATGAACACGCTGTCCGAACTCACTTGCCTCTCCTCTTGTCCAACTTGACGCTGCCGACGGGTTCTACCTGAACTGCGGTTTGTGTGCGATAGGCGCTGGCGTCGATATCCGCGTCGGGCGGTTTTAGACGGTGCGCAGGCAACAGGCCAAGCCGCAGCACGCCGATGATACAGGCCAGCGTGATCAGCACGCCGGGTATCACTCCCAACCGCCCAACGGCGGCGACCGACCCCATACCGCCATAGCGGATGCAGGCCCAGCCCGCGAAAGCAAGCGCCAACCCGAACAGAACGAGCGCGACCCGGCGGTTCGTAATAACGCGGCGGTCGCTGTCTTCGCCCGGTACGGCGATATGCAGGATCGCATGGATGATTGCCGCCGCAAACGTAACGAAAGCGGTGATGCCGACCAGCAGCAGCAGCGTCTTCAGAACCGGCGCACCCCACAGAGAACCGACCGAGCGCAGCAGCGCGCTATCGGTGCCGAATTGCTCGACCCCACTCCACAGGCCGCCCCCCGACCGGCTGTCTATCGACAGGGCCAAACCACCGAAAATCAGGATCGCCAGGATCGTCAGCAGCATCGGCACGATCGCAAAGCAAACGACCGCCTCGGACACCGAATATCCCCGCGCTGCGCGGCTGAGAAAATAGCCGACCAGCGGGGCAAAGATGATCCAGTTGCCGAAATGGGTGATCGTCCAGCGCAGGGTCCAATCATCGCGGCCCATGCCGATACCGGCGAGCATGAAATCGGGCAATTCACGCAGCATCACCCAAATCGCCTTGAACCCGCCAGTCAGGATGAAGCCCTTCGGCCCCAAGATGAAGACAAGCAGCAACAGGATCATCAGCGTGGCAAGACCAGCCCGCGAAACCGCCGCCATGCTGGTGCCGATGGGGCGAGCGGCGAGGATGATCGCCGCGAAAACCATCAGCAATAGGATCGTTAGCAGCCCCGCCGGTCCCATAGAGACCGGCATCAATGCAACGATTTCGGCGGAAACGGAGATGACCGCGCCACCCAGCATCGCAATAAGAGCGAGGGTCGCGAAAATGATGATCATGCCATCAAGCAGGTCGGAACTCAGCGACAAGCGTTGCAGGCGATAGCCGTGGTAGAGGCTCGTGGCCGAGCGGCCCTGCCTCAACGTGCCGACCGAGACGGAAAATCCGATCAGAAACAGCGCATAGGTCATATGCGCCAGCACGCCCCAATGCAGATACGCGGCGGCGCGGGCCATGATCTGCGCGTCCCTCGTCAGGGGAGTAATACCAAAATCCCCCGGCGGACGGTGAACATGGAACAGCGGTTCCCCCGCCGCCCAAAACAGCAAGCCGATGGAGGTGCTGGCCGCGAACCCGACCGCGATGGCCTCGCCCGGCGTCACCCGGCGAAACGCCCCCTTACCGCCAATCTGCACCTTGCCGAGCATGATGAGGCCGTAAAAAACGGCGATGATCGTCAGGACGGCAATGGCCATATAGAGGATGCCGAAAGTCATGCCCGCCCCTTGGCGCAGCCCTTCGGCGACCTGAATCGTCTGCGCACCGAACCCCCGCCGGAAGGCGAACCACACCCCGGCGAACACGAAGAACGGAAAGACGATCAGTCCTATCCGCGACGGTTGCGGCATATCCAAGCACTCCGACCGATCCCTCTAGGGACCACGACATTCGGTCCCTAAATGCGCAGATCGTGACCGAAACGTAAAGGTTTGGGAGTAATTCGCCGTGCCGAATTTCAATGTAGCGGTCAGTAAAAGCACGCTTTCATCGTACCTGCCGGAATTACCACAAGGCCGAACGCCAGCGATCGACCGTGACTTTCACCGTTGCCGCAAGGGTCAGAGCGCAGAGCATCGCTTTCGAGAAAACCTCCATCGTACCGTCGATCTGCATCGAATGAACGACACCGCCAATGACCGTCAGCATCGCAAGCGCGGTATGCCCCAGACGCCAGACGCGCGGTGACAGCGCAAACTTACGCCGAAAAGCGGCCCAAAACGCGGCGAGAAAGACCGTCCACATCGCCATCACGCCCCATGCGGAAAACGGGGTTGGCGAGGCAAACAGCAGGGCGTCGATCACATCGGGGGGACTTGTGATCCACAGACCGACGACATGCACGACGACGGCGGCGACCACAAACCCACCGACCCAGCGATGAACCCGCCATGCGCGCGGCACCGAAAGCCCCGGCAAAAACCCGCCCGCCAGCAACGGCTGAACGAGCAGCAGTGCCATCGCAAGAACGCCTGCAAATCCCGCGACGATATAAACCGGGTCGCGCCAAGCCAGCAGCGGGCTGTTGGCCGCCATGCCAAGCGGCACAATCATGGCCGCGAGAACGACGATCCACACCAATACCGCACGCCCAGATCGCACCCGGATCAGGCCGCTTCGAGCACGAAATCCACATCGAGGGTCGTATCCGCCGCGCTCGACATGATCGGGCGCAGGAAGACAGTCTTGAAATCCCCGCTGTCATAAGCGAGGTGGCCATGCGCCTGCCCGAACGCGGGCACGATTTGCGGCATTTCCAACCGAAACACGCCCTTGGCATCCGTGAGCGTCGCGCCGTGACTATGCGGATCGCGCTCATGGCCCTCAGTCGTATGCGCCCATATCTGAATGCGCTGCCCTTCGAGCGGCGCGCCATCCCCGGCCCGGCGGACGGTGCCCGTCATCCAGAAACCGCCGCCGCCGATACGCTCTACGATGGGGGCACCGGGTCGATAATTATTGGCCCCGCCGCGCATCGTGCGGGTCGGCGCGATCCCACGAGCGCGCGCTGGCACGATCAAGCCGGTCGCGGCAATCGCGGCGGCACCGCTGGCGAGCAGAATACGGCGGTTCGGCAATATGGCGGTCATGGTGGATCCTCCCGTAGCACTGTATCAGCCCAGCAAATCATCGGCCTGACAGGGCGAATTTCTCCGCCCTGCACAGCAACCCGCAGAGCGTTCTGATTTCATACGGATAGACAATCGCATCAAGACGTATGCGATTGTCGACCCTCATGTTTCAGATAGAATTCAGAACGCGCTAGATCAACGCCATCACGCGCGAGTTCCCCCCCGTTCCCGCACCGATCTTGGGGGCGGCAACCACGACGGTCGCGCCGGTCGCGGGGCAATCATCCAGACCCGCGATACATTCCACACCCCAGCGGCCCGACGGCAGCCAAGCGTAATGCGTGTCGAAAGTCGAGGATGCGCCATGGTCCAGCGACAGCGTGTCGGAGGCAATCCCCAGCGCCCCGCGCTCGCTCATCAGCATATCCGCCGCTTCGACATGGAAGCCGGGAAAGTGCATGACGCCTTCATCATCACGATTGGCAAAGCCGTCGCCGGGGGCTTTCGCGGCCCAGCCGGAATTCATCGCGATGCACGCGCCTTCGGGAATTTCGCCGTATTTCGCCTCGTATTCCTTCAGATCGTCCGGGGAAAGCTGGTAATCCGCATTTTCGGCGGCCTTCGCCCGCACATCGATCACCGCCAGCGGCAGCACCAGATCGGCGAGCGGGATTTCATCGGCGGTCGCACCCTCGGCGGCGAAGTGGATCGGGGCATCGATATGGGTGCCGCAATGTTCGACCATCGAATAGCGGCGGGTGTTGAAGCCGTTCTCCGCAAAGGTGGTCAGCTGCTCGATCGACAGCGCCCAATCGGGAATATAAGTCGGGAAATCGGGCGTCAGCGTGTGGGTCAGATCGACCACGCGGTTAAACACGCGCACGCCCCTCGCTTCCGCCCGACTTGCCGCAGTGGCCAGCGACCCGGCGGCGAGCGCGGCGGCTCCGGCCTTGAACAACCCGCGACGGTTGAGTTGGTTGTGAACGGCGGCGTGGCATCCGGGTACGCACATGGGGTGGCTCCTATTCGGGGTTTGTAACATGTACGATAATGCCGCAAAGTCGCGGCAGGTCCAACCCTTCCGCGAGGAAAATCCATGGCAGACACCGTTTCCACTCGCCCCTTGCGCGAAAGTGATCGCAAGGATTGGGGAATCCTGTGGAAAGCCTATCTCGATTTTTACGAAACGACCGTCGCGGACGAGGTATACGATACAACCTTTGCGCGATTGATCGATCCGGCGGTGGATGAGATGGGGTGTTTTCTTGCAGAGGCGGAGGGGCGACCGATGGGTCTCGTCCATTTCATCCAGCATCGCCATAACTGGCGGATCGAGGATGTGATCTATCTGCAAGACCTTTATGCCGACCCGCGCGTGCGTGGCAAAGGGGTCGGGCGGGCGCTGATCGAGGCGGTCTATGCCGAGGCAGACCGACGCGGAACGCCGAGCGTCTATTGGCTGACGCAGGATTTCAATGCGGATGCGCGAAAGCTATACGATCGCGTCGCAACACTGACACCGTTTATCAAGTATCAGCGATAACCTATTGTCGGGGCTACCGGAGCTTCTGCGTCCGGCCTCTGGCCCACCCCGCCAGTCGTGGCGCATCCCCTTAGGATATCGGGGCGCGCAACCTCTCAATAATCGTCTTCGTCGAACTGGTCGTCTTCGGGCAGCGTCAGCGCGTCATCCTCGAAGTCCACATCCACATCCGCCAGGATGCTGTCCACGTCAAAACCATTTGCACCGGCGTCGAATTCCATGTCGTAATCCATGCTGTCTGTCCCTTTGCAGCGTTCTTTTGATGAGGACAGGATGGCTGGAAGGCGTAAAGATTTGCTGTCCGAAGTTCGGACATCGCACGGTTATATCGAGACAATTTGAACAAAAATCGCAAGGTTTCGTCAACTCCAAGAAATGATCCCATGCGGGTGAAACCCCCGCGACGACAGATATGCCCCATCCACCAAACCTCGACCCTCCAAGCCCATTTCGTCACCGACCTCTCCATCAGTCGATGAGTACAAGACACACCAAACCGCCCCCCGCCCAGCGGCGGTGGCCCTCGACACTCATCCCTGAAACTTACCCCCCGCTCACGGAGGCGCTTTCATCCCCGCCAGCGCCATGAGTGCCAACTCATGCACCTCCCGCAGCAGCAGATCGATAGGCCGCTTCCCGCGCTCCACATGCCCCGGTGGCCTACCGGGGCGCATCACCCGCAGCGGCCTTTCCATCCCGGCCTGCTTCCGCGCAAGTCTTTTCGCCTGCCCCGGGATGTCATTCATCGCTGCAACCAACGCCTCGATCCGACGGCGAAGCGCAGCGGCGGATACCGGATCATCCCGCGTAATCTCCACACGACTAGGCGGCGAAACGTCTAGGTCATCGAACCCCCGCACATTCGGCCCAAATCCCGGAGCCTTCTTCTGTTTCGGCGGTCCAACCTCCCGGCGAGGGTCCATCAAGACAAAGACCGGCTTCCGCCCACCCGACCCCTTCGGGATCTTCCCCGAAGGCGGCGACCGCTTCGCGCGAGGCTTCACGACAATATCCTTCGCTGCAATCTCAATCAGCCGTCGCAGAGTCGATTCCGCCGGGCGCAACAGCGCGAGAATAGCAAGATGCATATGCCGCAGCAGGACTTCGCTATCACCCAACATCGCGAGGATCTGCGCCACGGTGGGCAGCAAATCTTCGCGGTTAATCTCGATGCAGCGGGTCCAACTCATCTACGGCACGTATCCTCGTTAAAAACAAAACAAGAACAGCCGACACGAAAATCCACCAAATGTCAAGCGCGCGCTGCTTCCGGTCAGGGCTCCGAACTGAGGTTAACGGGTTTCGGTATTGCTAAATCTGTGAATCTGTGGGCGTTCCCTGCTTTGGAGCTCCGCGATGAATCCGTCAATTGATCCCCTTCCCCCGAAATCCCGCCTGAAGGCGTTGCTGGAGC
>CALJIU010000289.1 GCA_937974055.1 uncultured Neomegalonema sp.
CCCATATGTCACATACTCAATTGAGCGATGAAGAGAGGGCGAGAGGGAATGCGCGTGTAATTTGCACTCCAATCGCTCGAAAAATTTCCCCATAGCACCCCTTGCGCAACATTATTGCGTTGCCCTGGACCGGCGCTTGCAGGTATGGACGCCACCGAAGCCCGCGTGACCCGTAAGATGCATACCCCGGAGGAAATCGTCGTGAACGAACTCGGCCACAGGAACCCCGATCATGGACTCGAACAACACGGGATCGAAGCCGGGGCGGTCTATTACAACGACCTCGAAGCCGCACTCGTCGAACACGCCCTCCAGCGCGACGAAGCAAAGCTGGCCCCCGGCGGTGCACTGCTGGCCCTGACCGGCCAACACACGGGCCGCTCGCCCAAGGACAAATTCACCGTCCGCGACGCCACCACCGAAGGCACCGTCGATTGGAAGAACAATGCGGCAATGACCGAGGCGCATTTCGACGTGCTGCACGCCGATATGCTCGACCACCTGAAATCGAAGACCGTCTTCGTGCAAGACCTAGCCTGCGGTGCCGACCCTGAGCACCAGATCAAGGTGCGCTTCGTCAACGAACTCGCATGGCACATGCTGTTCATCCGCAATATGATGCGCCGCCTGTCGCGCGAGGAATTGACCGGCTTCGTCAACGAATGGACGGTCATCAACTGCCCCAGTTTCCGCGCCGATCCCGCGAAGCACGGCTGCCGCTCCGAAACCGTGATCGCGGTGTCCTTCGAGAAAAAGACCGTTTTGATCGGCTGCACCTCCTATGCGGGCGAAAACAAGAAATCCATCTTCGGCGTGATGAACTACGTCCTGCCCGAAAAGGGCGTGATGCCGATGCATTGCTCGGCCAACCACGCGGTTGGCAACCCGGATGACGCAGCGGTCTTCTTCGGCCTGTCCGGCACCGGCAAGACCACGCTGTCCGCCGACCCGAACCGCACGCTGATCGGGGATGACGAACATGGCTGGTCGGATGCGGGCATCTTCAACTTCGAGGGCGGCTGCTACGCCAAGACGATCAACCTGTCGCGCGAGGCCGAGCCGGAAATCTACGATACGACCTCGCGCTTTGGCGCGGTGCTCGAAAACGTGGTGATGGACCCCGAAACCCGCGAACTCGACTTCGATGATGGCTCGCTGACACAGAATACCCGCGTCTGCTATCCCCTCGACATGATTCCCAACGCTTCCGAAACCGGAATCGCGGGCGTGCCGAAGAACATCGTGATGCTGACCTGCGACAGCTTTGGCGTGCTGCCCCCCATCGCGCGCCTGACCCCGGCGCAGGCGATGTATCACTTCCTCAGCGGCTTTACCGCCAAGGTGGCCGGGACCGAAAAGGGCGTCACGGACCCGGAGCCGACCTTCTCCACCTGCTTCGGCGCGCCCTTCATGCCCCGCAATCCGACCGAATACGGCGACCTGCTGCGCAAGAAGATCGCCGAGCACGGCTCGACCTGCTGGCTGGTCAATACCGGCTGGACCGGGGGTGCGCACGGCACGGGCAACCGGATGCCGATCAACGTCACGCGCCGCCTGCTGACGGCAGCCCTCGATGGATCGCTGAACGATGCAGAATTCCGCACCGACGAGAATTTCGGCTTTGAGGTGCCGGTATCGGTGAAGGATGTGAACGATACGGTCCTCAACCCGCGCCAGACCTGGGAAGACCGCGATGCCTATGATGCGCAGGCCCGCAAGCTGGTGCATATGTTCATCGGCAACTTCGCGCAGTACGAAACCGATGTCGATCAGGACGTTCGCGACGCTGCCCCGGCGGCGTAAGACCAAAGCGCCCTCCCGTCACCGGGAGGGCAGCGATTATCGGTTTCTCAGCGCAGGGCCGCGACGCCCAACGGGACCGAGAACTGCTCGCACCAGATAAAGACATCGGTGAAGCCGCCGATATCCAGCCCCGCCGGAACGCGGAAACTCTGCGCCCCGGTATTGGACAGCAATGCGCCGAGGAGCGTGCCTTCGACATATTTGCCATTCGTGCCGAACCCGACCTTTGGATCGGGCGCACCATCGAGGAAGAAGGCGGGGCCGAGCTTGACGATATAACCATCCCCATCCTTGACGATCTCGACGCCGCCGGTCGTGACGTGATTGGAGGCCCCGGTGAATTGCCCGGTCTGGCCTGCATCGGCGGCCTGCGCCCCGCCGATACCGAGGGCGATGGTCAGGGCGGCGGTGGTGAAAAACGTGCGGATCATGGGTCTATTCCTTATATTTGGGAGAAAATCGCGTCAGATTTATCAGCGCGTGCCGAAGGGCAGCGAGAAGCTGAAAGGGGCATCGACGGCCTGTTGCGCGACCGGCAACGATGGGGCACTGCCACGGGCTTCACGCAGGATTTCAAGCCACTCGGCCTCGCGGTCCCGCTTGCGGGCGGCCCCGTTCTGGCGATCGGCGGCGAGCGATGCGGGCATGACATGGATGCCGGGGGCATAGGCGTTGGCGTCGTAATCCGAAAAGCTCATCGCCATGGATGGTGCGGCGAGAAAGGCCGTGAAAGCGAGGGCAAGACTGGCGGAGGCTGTTGCGATGATGACCGAGCGTGGCATGATGTCGTCTCCTTCATTTGTGCTGCGCCTTTCGTTTGGCGTGAAATAAACATGGCGGCTGGCTGCACTGATTTGAAATATCGTTTGACTGTGCGTCCGATAGGTGGCGGCTATGGAACCACCTCATGCGACCCGCAAAGCAAAGGCGACAGCTATGGAAATGCATCAGGTCCGCTACTTCCTTGCCGTGACCGAAGCCGAGAATTTCACCCGCGCGGCAGAAGCGTGCAACGTGGCGCAACCTTCGCTGACCAAGGCCATCCAAAAGCTGGAGGAAGAACTCGGCGGCCCCCTCTTTCACCGCGAACGGGGCCGTACGATCCAGACGGAATTGGGGCGGCGGGTTCATCCGCATATCCGCGCGTTGGCGGAAGCGGGCGAGGCGGTCAGGGCGGATGCCCGCGATTTCCATGAAAGCGAGCGCGCGACGATCCGGCTCGGCGTCATGGCCACCATCGCACCGGCGCGGATGGTCGATTTTCTCTCTCGCCTGCGTGAAGAGGTGCCGAGCCTCGATCTCGATCTGCATGAAATGCCGGGGCCTGATCTGGTCACGGCGATGCAGGAAGGTACGCTCGATGTGGCCCTGCTGGCAATGCCCGGATTGCCGGAGAACTTCGCCACCCTACCGCTCTACAACGAACGCTACGTCATTGCCTTCCCCGTCGGCCATGCCTTCGCCGCACAAGACAACGTCAGCATCGCCGCCTTAGCCGGGATCGATTACCTCAAGCGCGTGCATTGCGAGTTCACCGAGCATTTCGAGGCGCTGGGCAATAGCCGCCCTCTCGGCGTGAACGTGCGTTATTCGTCGGAGCGCGAGGATTGGGTGCAAGCGATGATCGCGGCGGGCTTGGGCTGCTCGATCATGCCCGAACACCTGACCCAATCACCGGGAGTGGGAATGCGCCCGCTCTCGGACCCGGCTGTATCGCGCGATGTATCGTTGGTCACCGTGGCAGGGCGACGGCATTCACCGGCGCTGGCGGCGATGGTCAGGCTGGCAAAAAGATATCCGTGGCCGGGTTAGGATTGACGCTCGCAGCAGACCGTATCTACCCTGTACTCTCGCGCCGCTCGCGCCATTCAGAAAGGCTCACGATCTTCTCATCATCCGGCAAGGCGACGGCAGAAATCGCGGGGGCTTCGGGCATCAGGACGACCGGATACCCGGCAGCACCAGATTGCTGGGCGACCGGCGCGGAGGATGATTTTGGCTGCGGTTGATCGTCACGACGTCTTTCCGATACCGGTTCAACAGGAGGACAGATCAGCCCCCACAGCACCATTGCGGCCCAGACGACACCGATAAAGGCCAGTAATAGGCCAATGGCGAGAACAGAATTATCCATGCCATCAGCGTAGACCAGTCATCGCAGGATATGCAATAACGATAGGGTTAATATGCGTTAACCATTAGGCTGAATAGGTCAATGCATAGCGATTTGCGATGATCTTGGGCCATATCTCGCTCCAAGAGTTGCGCGATATATGGCACCTTTTGCTTCAGGATAATTGCAACTATACTCGGATTCCCTGAACACCCGAATTTGATTGACGTTTCCGGTTGAGTGGATTCTGGTTCTGGGATGATCCGTCCGAACTTTCTGTCTGCTGAAGACCGCCGTGAGCTGGAGGCGTGCGTTCGTCGCCAGCGCGAGGATCACGGGATCGCGCGGCGGGCGAATGCGCTGCTGCTGCTGGATGACGGCAAGTCCTGCGTGCAGATCGCGGAGTTCCTGTATCTGGACGACGACACGATCCGGGGCTGGTACAAGGCGTACCGGCAGGACGGCTGGGAGAGCGTGGCGCTCGACGGCTGGAAGGGTGGGCAGGCGCGGCTGACGGACGAGCAGGAAAGCGCGCTCTGCGCGTGGCTGGACGAGCGGTTCTGCCGCTCGACGGGCGAGATACGGGCGCACATCGCAGCGCAGTGGTATGTGACGTATTCCCACTCGGGCTGCATCAAGCTGCTGGCGCGGCTCGACTATGAGTACCGCAAGCCGAAGACTGTGCCGCGCGTGGCGGATGAAGCGAAGCAGGAAGAGTTCATCGCCCGCTACGAGGCGTTGCTGAACGCCCTGCCCGCGGACGAGGCGGTGTATTTTGCGGACGCCGTGCACCCCGAATACCAGAGCAGGCCCGCCTTCGGTTGGGTCCGCAAGGGCACAAATCCGGCAATGCGGACCACGACCGGGCGCAAGCGGGTGAATATCCACGGCGCGCTCAATCTGGAAAATTTCGATGCGCCCTTCATGGAGCCGGTCACGGTCGATGGGAAGAGCGCCGCGCAGCTTCTCGCGAAAATCGAGGCCCGCAACCCCGACAAAACCACGATCCACGTCATATGGGACAATGCCCCCTACCACAAAGGGCCGGAGGTCAGGGCGTTTCTCGACCGCCCCGAATGCCGCATCAACCTTATCCCGCTGCCTCCTTACAGCCCGCACCTCAACCCCATAGAGAGGCTCTGGGCAGTCATGCACCGGTACGTCACCCACAACCGGTTCTATCCGACGCAGACAGCCTTCGCGACCGCAATCCTCGGCTTCTTCCGCGAGACCATCCCCAAAAACTGGCACCGCTTCCGCGAGCAGGTCACAGACAATTTCCGAGTCATCTCACACGCAAATCTTCGGGTTTTGCAGTGAGACGGGTATATCTTTAATGCGCCTGACGCGGATCAAATTCGTATTGGCCACCCTGCAATTCACCAAAAAACTCGTGAATTTCGGGATGTTCGACCGGCTCACCCGTCTCGTCAGGAATTAGGTTTTGTTCGGAGACATAGGCAACGTAATAGCTCGTCTCGTTTTCAGCCAGCAGGTGATAAAACGGCTGATCTTTACTCGGACGAACCTCTTCAGGGATCGATTCCCACCATTCTTCGGTGTTCTGAAATGCAGGATCGACATCAAAAACGACGCCACGGAATTCATAATGTCTATGGCGCACGACTTGACCGAGTTTGTAGTGCGCAAGTGTGATGGGTTCGCCCATTTTTCTCAACCCTCGCTCTTTCCTCATAAACAATTCATAAACCCATCGCGAAGGCCTGTCCAGCGCGCCCAAGCCCCAATTAGGGACGTAGAGTGAACGATTTTGACACAGGGTTAGGGCATGGTTGGCGCAGCAATACTTGAGGTTGTTTTTCCCATCTTTCTACTCGCCGGAATCGGGTATGGCTGGGTCAAGCGGGGCATCCCCTTCGACATCGCCTTCATCACGCGACTGGCGCTGGACTTCGCAATTCCCTGCCTCGTCTTCGGCAAGATGGCGACGACGGCGTTCGAGCCGGGGGTCTTTTGGGCGCTGGCCGGGTCGATGGTCACGTTGTACGTCGCTCTTGGCACGATCTTCGCCGTTCTGCTGCTGATCTTGCGGATGCCGCTGCGGGACTTTCTGCTGCCACTCGTGTCGGCCAATACCGGCAATATCGGATTGCCCTTGTGCCTGTTCGCCTTTGGCGAGCCGGGGCTGATCTACGGCATCGTCATATTTGCCACCACCGTCGTACTGCAATTCACTCTTGGATTGTGGCTTGTCTCCGGCGAAGCCTCGCCATTGAAGGTATTGCGCAACCCGCTGCTGCTCGCGGCGATTTTCGGGATTCTTTTTTCTTGGACCGAGATTACGATCCCCACATTCATCGCCAATGCGCTTGCGCTGGCCGGACAACCCGCCATCCCGCTGATGCTGCTGGCGCTGGGAGCCTCGATCGCGGCCTTGCCGCTGGTCTTCCCGACGCGCAGCATCGTCCTCGCCATCCTCAAACTCGTCCTATCGGCGGGTTTGGCGGCGGGAATTGCGACGATGATGGGCCTTGAGGATGTTGCGTGGCGTGTCTTTGTCCTTCAGGCGATCACCCCCGTCGCCGTCACAACCTATATGCTCGCCGAACGATACGGGCGCAGCCCCGGCGATGTCGCGCAATTGGTGATGGTTTCCACGGTGCTGGTCGCCTTGACCCTGCCAATCGCCTTGATCCTTCTGTTGTAGGTTTACGAGCGAATCGGGACAGCGTATCGTTTCGTTATGATGCGTCGTGCCCTCATGCTGGTTTCCATTGTCGTTCTCGGCATTGTTGGCGTACGGATGCTGCTTGCCCCCGCTGCGCCCCTACCGCCCCCTTCGAACGTCGCCGATGCCTGCACAATCCGCGAGGAACGCCCCGGCTGGTACAAGGCAACCCGCCGGGCCGCCCGCAAATGGGAAGTGCCGCCCACGACCCTGCTCGCCATCGTCTGGCGCGAAAGCAGTTTTCGCGGTCAAGTCCGCCCGCCCCGCCGCAAAGGTTGGTGGATATTCAAGGGAAAGCCCATCTCCACCGCCTATGGTTTTTCTCAGGCCCTCGACGGCACGTGGGATTGGTATGTCGAGGATACCGGCACGGACGGCGCGCGCCGCGATGACTGGGACGACGCCATCGATTTTGTCGGCTGGTACATGGATAAATCCCGCGACAAGCTGGGCTTCGCCGGGATCGACGCGCGCGAGCATTACCTCGCCTATCATCAGGGTCACGGCGGCTATCGCTCTGGCCGCTGGCAACGAAACGAACGGCTGAAAAAAGCGGCGGCACAGGTGGATTCGCAGATGCGCCTTTACGAAACGCAGCTTTTTGAATGCGATGCCCTGCACGCCGCCGAGCGAACCCTGCGCAACACGCCACTGCCAAAGATGCGCCCCGGCACCCTCTACGCATCACCGCACCCCCGTCAAAAGCCGGAGCGGGTGGTCGCCGAACTATAGCGACTCGCTACAACGCCATTATCCGGCATGAAATGAAGCGCCGCTACCGATACGGGCGATGATTCAACGCCTCGCAGAAACGTGCGCCCTGTACTTTCGCCCGGTTAACACCTAGTTACGCCCAAACCCCCGCCCCCGTCCGAAAGACCCGCCGTGATCCAGACCCTCGCCGATGCGCTCGAAAAGCGCGGCTACACCTCCCTGACCCCCGTGCAGGAGGCCGTGACCGCCGATGAACTGGCGGGCAAAGACCTGCTGGTTTCGGCCCAGACCGGGTCGGGAAAGACGGTCGGTTTCGGGCTGGCCATCGCGCCGACCTTGATGGACGGCTTGGGCAAATTCCCCCCCGCCGCCGCCCCGCTAGCCCTCGTCATCGCCCCCACCCGCGAATTGGCGTTGCAGGTTCAGCGAGAACTGTCATGGCTTTATGCCGAGGCCGGGGCGACGGTCGTTTCCTGCGTTGGCGGCATGGATGCCCGCTCAGAACGGCGGGCGCTGGAGCGCGGCGCGCATGTGGTCGTCGCCACGCCGGGGCGTCTCTGCGATCACATCAACCGCAATAATATCGACCTCGACGACGTGCGTGCCGTGGTGCTGGACGAGGCCGACGAGATGCTCGATCTCGGCTTCCGCGAAGACCTCGAATTCATCCTCGGTGCCGCCCCCGATGATCGTCGCACGCTCTTGTTCTCGGCCACCGTCCCACGCGGCATCGCCAATCTCGCCAAGCGCTACCAGAAAGACGCCGCCCGCGTCTCTACCACGGGCGAGAAGTCGCAGCACGCCGATATCGAATACCGCGCCTTCGTCGTCACCAAGCACGACGCGGAGAATGCCGTCATCAACGTGCTGCGCTATTACGATGCCCAGAACGCGCTGGTCTTCTGCAACACCCGCGCGATGGTCAACCGCCTGACGACCCGCTTCTCGAACCGGGGCTTTGCCGTCGTCGCCCTCTCCGGCGAACTATCCCAGACCGAACGCACCCACGCGCTGCAAGCCATGCGCGACGGGCGGGCCAAGGTCTGCATCGCCACCGATGTCGCCGCACGCGGGATCGACCTGCCCCGCCTCGATCTGGTGGTCCATGCCGAACTGCCCAGCAATGGCGAGACAATGCTTCACCGCTCCGGTCGCACGGGCCGCGCGGGGCGCAAGGGCGTCAGCGCGCTGATCGTGCCGGGCAACTGGCGGCGCAAGGCCGAGCGCCTGCTCGACACCGCCAAAGTACAAGCCGAATGGGCCAATCCTCCCAGCGCCGAAGACGTGCGCGCCCGTGATGAGGAACGCTTGCTTGCCGATCCCATGTGGCTCGATGCCGTGGGCGAGGACGAGCGCGCTTTCGTCGACAAGCTGGTCGCCGCGCATGAACCTGAGATGCTCGCCGCCGCCTTCCTGCGTCTCGCGCGCGACAAGCAATCGGCCCCCGAAGAACTGTCCGTCATCCCCGTCAGTGGCAACCACCCAGAGCGCCCGCCAAAGCGCCTGCGCGAAGAGTTCGGCCCTTCCCAGTGGTTCACGCTGCCCAAGGGCCGCAACGACAATGCCGAGGCACGCTGGATTTTGCCCATGCTATGCAAGGCGGGCAACCTGACCAGCGCCGATATCGGCGCGATCCGCATCGGCGACACCGCCACCCATGTTCAAATCGCCGAGCCAAAGGTGCCGGTGCTGATGGAAGCGATGGGCGAAAAGGGCGAACTTGAACCCGGCGTCCCCCTCACCCGCGCCGATGGCCCACCGCCTGAGGCTCCCTCACGCGGCCCCAGCAAGCCCCGTCCCAGC
>CALJIU010000290.1 GCA_937974055.1 uncultured Neomegalonema sp.
CAGCGCCGCAATCAACCGCCGCGCGGCGGATTCCGCAGGCTGTAGCCGTTCCAGCACCGCCAGATGCACCCGCCGCGTCACCGTCTCGACCGACACCCCGCCGAGCATGGCGATCATCTCGACGATGACGCGCAGCAGGGCCTTGCGGTTGACGATGATGGCGAGGGTCGAATCCATGAGTGCTCCTGTTAGAATAAAACAAGAACATCAAAGACGCTCAAATCGCCTTTGTCAACACCGCGCGCTGCTTTCCAGTGGAAATCGAATAAGAAATTGTGCTGCCCCGGACGTGATCCGGGGCCTTCTCATGGGCTGCTTAACCGAAAACGGTGGGATGTCCCGAACCCGCAAAGCGTCATTTATAGCGAATTGCGATGAACCTGAGCCATGTTTCGCGCCAAAAGTTGCGCGAAACATGGCGCTTGGTAATTCAGGATAATCGCAATTCGCTTCCATGCAGCATTGCGTTTGGGGCAGAAGAATTTCTTCTTCGAGCCATTGCCTTGTGAAAATCCTGAGAATTTTGAAACCTATGCGGTATACAGCTTTCGCGCGGAGTGCACTTTCGCCGCGTAACGATGCAAACCACACGGGATTTTCTTGATGGGTGAATATTTCAAATTTTCGGGCCGGCTGAACCGCAAACCCTACTGGCTGCGGACGCTCGCGATCTACGCGGTCATCCTCGTTGTTTTCTTGATAGCGGGTCTGCTCGCCGGTGGTGCCGGTCCGGTCGCTGGTGGCGGTATGAGCGCCGTACAGATGGTCGTCTTCGCCATCGCAGGGATCGTCGCCCTCGTCGCCATCATCGCGTCGATTGCGCTTCAGGTGCGCCGCCTGCACGACCGCAACAAATCCGGTTGGTGGCTGGTTTTCTTCGCCATCGTCCCGACCCTCATCCAGCTTGGCTTTGCCATCCCCGGCGACCCGACCTTGGCGCTGGTCGGTATCGGCATCAGCCTGATCATCTCGATCTGGTATCTGGTCGAGATCGGCTTCCTGCGCGGCACCGACGGTCCCAACCGCTTTGGCCATGACCCGCTCAAAGGCCCGATGAACGCCGACGTCTTCAACTAGGGCGTGTTGCGTTTGACGTGAACCACAGAACATCGGCATTCGCATACATCTTGATGCGAATGCCGATCCGGGTGAACCGCAAATCGCCCTAAAGCCCCCTAACGCCAGAGCACGCCACGATACAATGAAAGCCCCGCCATGCGCGATTACTTCCGAATATCGGGCCGCCTCAACCGCAAACCGTATTGGCTGCGCACCCTCCTGATCTACGCGATCATGCTTCTGGCCTTCCTGCCGATGACGCTCACGACACAGGTCGCACCCGCCCTTGGGGGCGATACCTCGCCCTTGATGATCGTCACCGTGATTCTATTCGCTGTGGTCTTCATCATCGGGTTCATCCTGCTGATGACGATGAGCGTGCGTCGCCTGCACGACCGCAACAAATCCGGCTGGTGGCTGCTGTTCTTCATGGGTGCCCCCGGCGTGGCCGAGGGGTTGGCCGCGCTGTCGGGCAATCCGCAGATCATAATGGCCGGTGCCGCCGCCAATCTCATCATCTCCCTGTGGTTCCTGATCGAAGCGGGCTTCCTGCGCGGCACCGTTGGTCCCAACCGCTACGGCCATGACCCGCTCAAAGGCCCGATAGACGCCGACGTCTTTACCTGACCCCTTTCCGTAAAGCCCGCCCATGCACCCCATCCTCGCCGCCCTCCGAACCCTCCCGCCGGAGGGTCGAAGAATCTTCCTTGCCGACCTCCCCCCCAAATCCCTCCTCGCCCTCCCGCATCTTTGGCCCGTCTGGGCGCGCGAAGGCACCCAGCTTCCGCCCCCCGGTGATTGGTCCACATGGCTCGTCATGGGCGGGCGCGGTTCGGGCAAGACCCGCGCGGGGGCCGAATGGGTCCGCGCCCAAGTCGAAGGCTCCACCCCCCTCGCCAAGGGCAAACGCCGCCGCCTCGCCCTATTGGCCGAAACCGCCGATCAGGCCCGCGACGTCATGGTCTTGGGCGAATCCGGCATCCTCGCCTGCACCCCCCGCGACCGCCTGCCGGAGTTCAATCTTTCCCGCCGCACCCTCACATGGCCCAACGGCGCACAGGCCCAGCTCTTCTCCGCCGCCGATCCCGAATCCCTGCGTGGTCCACAATTCGATGGTGCATGGTCCGACGAGCTCGCCAAGTGGAAGCGCGCCGAACCCGCGTGGGACATGCTGCAATTCGGCCTGCGCCTTGGCGATGACCCCCGCCAGATCGTCACCACCACCCCCCGCGCCAACCCCACCCTCATCCGCATCATGGAGGACGAGGCCACCGTCACCACCCGCAGCCCCACGGCGGATAACGCCGCCAACCTCGCCCCCGGCTTCCTGCGCCGCATGAACGCCCGCTACGCCAACAGGACGCTGGGCCGTCAGGAACTGATGGGCGAATTGCTGCTGGAGACCCCCGGCTCCCTCTGGACCCGCGCGATGCTCGAAAGCTTGCGCATCACCGCGCTGCCACCGCTGGCCCGCATCGTCGTCGCCGTCGATCCCCCCGTCACGGGCCGCGTGACATCGGATGCTTGCGGCATCGTCGTCGCGGGCCTCATCGCCGACAAACCGGACGAGCCGCCCCGCGCCGTCGTCCTCGCCGATTGGTCGGTACAGGGCCGCAGCCCCCGCGCATGGGCCACCCGCGCCGTCGCCGCCTACCGTGACCACCGCGCCGACCGCTTGGTGGCCGAGGTGAACCAAGGCGGCGATATGGTCGAGCAGATCATCCGCGAGGTCGACCCCAACATCGCCTTCCGCGCCGTCCGCGCCACCCGTGGCAAGGCCCTACGCGCCGAACCCGTCGCCGCCCTCTACGAACAGGGCAGGGTGCTGCATCTCTCTTCTCTTTTGGAACCCTCCCCCGCAAGCGGGGGAGGGCAGGGTGGGGGGAAGGCCGGGAGGGGGGGGACCGAACCCAACGAAGTTGCACCTCTTCCCCTCCCCCCACCGGGGGGGTCGGGAGGAAATAGTGAACGATCCAGTGGATCGTTCGCCCGACCGACAGAGGGGGGGATAGAAAAAATGAAAAGCTTACAAACCCTCGAAGATCAAATGTGCGCCTTCGGCCCCCACGCCTTCACCGGCAACACCAAATCCCCCGACCGCGTAGACGCCCTCGTCTGGGCCATCACCGACTTGTTGCTTACCCGCCATGCCCAGCCCAACATGCGCAGCCTGTAATCGGCGGTTCGCCTCTCTCCGCGACCGAATAAGCGCCAGCGAGGGAACAACTTTCAGTGTAGAGCTAAAAATTCAGAAACCCCAGAGGTTGTCACATCCTCCCAATTGACCTATAATGGGTCAATCCAAGATTTAGTGTTGTCATACGAGTGCCAATTCCATGAGAAAGTTTGACGCCCGCGTTCGTACCGCATGGTTGTTGCTGCTGGCCAGCGTGATCCTGTGGGTGCCCGTCTTGATCACCATGCCCTTGGCGCTCTTCTGGCGCAGTCAATCGCAGGGCACCGTCTATGCAAGCCATTTTCGCGCGATTATTCGCTATTGCTGGGTCGTGATCCTGCTGCCCTTGCCCTTGATCGCCCTGCCATCGGTCACGATTGCAATCGTCGTCGGGTTGGTCATCATGTTCGTCTTCGCCTACGCCGCCCTTGATGGAATGCGCAGCGCTTCTTACGGCAATCGCTACAAAGGCATGTTTGCCTGAGCTATACGCAATACATGATGTTTTTCAAATGTTTGCAAGATACGCTTAATTCTCGCGCAGTCTCTCACCGCTACAGTGGCAATCGGTAAGCCACTAGGGGGAGACGCCACCATGACCGCATCATCGACGGGTCCATCCATACGCAAAGGGCGCACATTCGGCCTGTTCCGCGTGCTTGCCCCCGTCCTGACCCTGCTCGCCTTCGTGCTTGCGATCATGGCCGATGACCCCGCGCGCAGTTTGGCCGCAACGGGTCAGGGGATGATGATGCTCGCCATCACGCTCTACGCCTTCCGCCTAAAGGGTCGCCCCGTGACGGCCCGCCCGCCCGTGCATTTCACCCCAGAAGCCCGCCTCTACGTCGTGCTTCTGGCGCTCGGTGCGATGCTCTGGGCCTTTGCCGTCGCCGGATTGCCGGGGGCGACGATCATCGCCCTCGTCGCCACCGGCGGCACCCTCTGGATGCGCTCCACCTCTGGCCTGTCATGGCGCAGAACGCTGGCAGGTGCAGGATGAATCCGGCAAATTCTACACCAAAAGATTGCTTTTAAAGCGGTTTTAGTACATACTGTGTTCTACTGAGTCTCGACCTCGTGAAAGGAAAAGCGCGCTAGATACCGTATCGGAAAGGCCAGTACCGAAAAAATGGTACATATGTGATTCAAATCACTGGAACCCGATCCGTTGTCGCGCAGTTTAAGGTGAAGCAGTCGCGGAGTAAGTCGTTATGAAGATTATCGGTCAATCCATCCTGCCAGCCGCCATCGTCGTGCTGGCCAGCCTTGCGGCAGCGGCTCCCGCTGCGGCTTTCGAGCAGTCGCGCAGCAGCTATGCGGCCGCTCTCGCACAGGTGGAGGCGGAATCCCGTGGCAAGGTTCCCGCCAGCTTCCGTATCCAACAAGACGATACTCGCGAAAAAGCTAGGCTCGAAGGGGCCAGCCGTTATTTCGGGGGCGAGATTCGCACCCTTATCGTCAATGGTCGGCCCGTTCGCCTTTCCGAGCGCGAGATCATCGAAAACATCCGCAGCGGCCATTTCGTCCCCGTCTACACCGAGACCGGCAACCGCCTGTCCCGCGCCGATTGGGAAGGCAGCCTCCCCCACTGGCTCGGCTACGCCACCCGCGAATTCGCCGCGCCCTGACCTGAATTCTTGCCTTCCGGGCGAAGTCCGGCAGGGTTGGGCGATCAATGCCATTGCCATTGAAAACACGATTGCATCGTGTCTATGTCTGAAATCATGAAAGACGCAGTATATCGCTTTTCCTCCGAAAAGGCTTTTGCCGCCATCCACTGGATGGTGAGTCAAGGGCAGCCGGTGGATTTGCATGCGGCCTTAAAAGCCTGCTATTTCGCGGACAAATCGCACATAAACCAGCATTACCAGCCGATATTCGGGGCCAGATACATGGCCATGAAATACGGTCCCGTACCCGTCGAAATCTACGAGATGATGAAGGGCGAGGGGTTATGGCTATGGGAAGTTGGCGTGGATGAAACGCCGTGGCGGCTCGACGGTTACAGGCTCTCGGTGCGCAAGAACATGTCTCCCGATATGGCCTGTTTTTCTTCCAGCGAGCGTGAACATTTGGAGGCAGGCTTCGGCAAGTCCCAAGAAATGACCTTTTCGGCCAGAACGGCCGCAACGCATCAACGCGATTGGCAGGCCGCGAATGGGGGTCGCATTCGCTACGAGGACATGATCGAAGATTCCCAGAAACGGGATGCGATCGTCGATTACATCCGTCAAAATGCCTCCCACGCATATCTGTAGCAGGCTCGATGCTGGATTTCCTCGATGTTATCTGGCTTTTCGACCGGTCCACTGATCCTCAGAAGTGGAAAATGCAGGTCTGTATCGATTACGATGAGGGCTGGTTTCTGAGAATAAATTCTCGCGATCTCATCAGACCATGCGTGGCGATTGCCAAGGACAGAAACCCCTTTCTCGACCATGATAGTTTCATCGACTGCTCGCTTCAGATGATCGATGAATTCGAGATCGAACTTGCAATCGAGAGAGCGGGAATTCTCGGAAAAGTCGATATCGCCTACGCTCCGGCGATCCTCGAAGAGTTGCTCGATGCTGTTTTCCTGAACGACAGGACGAAACAGGTTCTGCGAGCGATCTTTGCGCGTCACCTTGGCAGCGACTGATCCACCCCCGCCACCAACCGCCAGAACCGCCCCATCAGCAACCCCGACGCCACCGCCAGCCCGACCACCAGCCCCAGCCACACCCCCACCGGCCCCATTCCCAGCATAAAGCCCAGCAGCAGGCTCGCCGGTATCCCCACCCCCCAATACGAAATCGCCGCCAGCACCATCGGCCAGCGCGTATCCTGCAATCCGCGTAGGAAGCCCAGCGCCATCACCTGCGCCGCATCCACCAATTGGAACAGCGCCGCCACCCCCATCAGCGTCACCCCCAGCGTCAGAATCGCTCCCGCCTGCGCCTCGCCCGCGCCCAGAAACGCCCCCACAATCGCGCCTCCCGCGCCCAGAAACACCACCACCGACAGCGCAACCGCCACCCCCGACAGCGCCATCGCCGCCCAAGCCGCCCGCCGCAGATCCGCCGCGTTACCCTGCCCCGCAAACCGCCCGATGCGCACCGTCGCCGCTTGGCTCAACCCCAGATGCAGCATGAAGGTCGCCGCCGATACCTGTATCACGATCCCATGCGCCGCCAGCGGCACGCTGCCAATCGCCCCCATCATTAGCGCCGTGCCGGTAAACAGCGCGCTTTCCGATACCAGCGTCAGCCCGATGGGCCAGCCCAGATGGAACAACCGCACCAGAATCTCGCGGTCCATGACATGCAGGTTGCGGAACAATTCCCACCGCGCCATATCCGGCCCGCGCGTGGCATAGACCGCCAGCACCACCACCGTCGCCGTATGCGACAAGACGCTCGCAATCGCCGCCCCCCGCAGCCCCAGCTCCGGCGCGCCCGCATTCCCGAAGATCAACAGCCAGTTCAACCCGAAATTCAACACCGCTGCGATCACCGTCGCCGTCAGCACGATGCGCGTCCGCTCCAGCGCCGACAGATGCGAGCGCAGCGTCATGGTCAGCAGTGCAGGCACCAGCCCGAACAGCGCGATTCGCATATAATCCTGCGTATCCGCCGCCGTTCGCGGCACCTGCGCGGCGAATAGCAATATCGCCTCCGAGAACCACAGCACCGGCATCGCCGCCAGCCCCGCGCCCAGCGATAGCCACAGCCCCATCCGCGCCGTGCGCCGCACCGTCCGCTCATCCTCGCGCCCGGCGGCCTCCGCCGCCGCCCCCATCGCCCCGATGGCAAATCCGGCGGCGAGGATGAACACGGCATGGAACACCGTCGTCGCCAGCGCCCCTGCGGCCAGCGCCTCCACCGAATACCGCCCCAGCATCAGCGTATCCGTCAGCCCGATCAATATCTGCGCCAGCAGACTGCCCACCAACGGCAAGCCAAGCACCAGCGTTCGCCCGACATGGCGACGATACGGCATCGGAGAGGGGAGAGCGGTTTCGACCATACTGCACAGGTGAACCCCCAAGCGCCCCCTGTCCAACGATTTACAGTTCGCGATCACGTTTCACCACGGCATTGCCCCTTCATCAGGGGCTATCGGCACGGATCGTCTGCAATTACGCAGGAAGTTTGATATATTTGGCGCGTTTGCATAAGTATAAAAAAATCAAAGATTTGAATTATCGCATTATGTATTCGGTAATCGGAGTACAGATAATAAATTGCACAGTACAGAACTGATAATTCAGTTTATTTATTTAAGCCGGAAGCAAGCCGGTATCATGTGGAGTTCGGCATGAAATACCTGTCATTGGAAAGGGCGCGCAGCACCGCCCGCAAAACGGTCTTTCCCGCCATCGTGCTTCTCGCCCTATGGGCGGCCCCGGCGGTTATCGCCGATATCACCAATACCGTGAAGGCCACGGGCATACCCGAACGGGGCGTCCTGCGCTCGACCGGCAACACCACCAATGTCCCTGTCGAGCAGTCCGGCGGTCGCCTCGCCATCACCCAAGACCTCGGCGGTATCACCACCGAGCATGGCCTTGACTCCTCCGTCATCGACGAAGGGGACAGCGCGTGGTTCACCGTCGAACTCCAGAACACCGGCACGGCCCCAATCGCTCGCCCTTGGCCAACCCCGTCCCTGCCCACCTTCGACGGTAAACCGGGCACCGGCGAGCCGCCAACCGTGCGCTTCGATTCCCAGAATTCCAACGCCATCGACCCAAAGATGCTACAACCCGGCGAGACGGCCCGCTTCTACGTCATCTACATCCTGTCGCGCTTCGACATCCTGCGCGGCGCGCGTAATCCCGAAGGAATGCAGCACCATGCCGAAGGGGACGGCGCGGATGGTCCACCCAGCAACGTCTCGGTCGTCGCCTATCAGATTCCCGCCGACCCCCACCTCGTCACCACCGCCCGCGTCGATCTCGAAGAACGCTTCGGCAATATCGGTGATGGTGCGGCGGCAACGGGCGACCTGCTGACCTATACCTATTTCGTCGAGAATGTCGGCAACGTCCCCATCCGCCGGGTCACCGTCTCGGACATTCACGAGGAGGCCGACCCCCACCGCAGCACGGTCGTCTCCACCGCCGCGATGCGCAACGAAACCCTGCTGCGCGACGGTCCCTTGGCCGCCGAAGCGCCCTCTACAGATGCCGCAAAGGACGGGGCGTGGGATAATCTGGAACCCGGTGGCGTGGTCGTCTTTACGATGACCCGTACCGTCACCGAAGCCGAATACCTCGCGCGCTGAATACGACATGTAGCGTACAGCGCGCGGGGGATAGGGGGACTTGCGACTACCCTGAAACATGTCTCAGGGTCATCGCAAATCGCCATGGGCGACGGGGCAGGCATGGAGAATCCTGTCGGCCCCGTCATCGCCGCCCATTCAGCCGGGGCGACCGGCCCGTGATCTTAGTCGCGGATCAGGAAATCCTCGATGGCAGCGCCGTTATCGAGGGCATCGACCACCCAGCGCGGCTTGCGCCCGCGCCCCGTCCAAGTCTGGTCCGCATCCGCTGGATTACGATACTTGGGCGCAACCGTTTTGCGCTCCTTGGCTGCTTTTGGCGGATCGGTGAACAGATCGGCCATGTCAAAACCCTTGGCTTTCGCCAATGCCGCCAATTCGTCCTTTACCTTATTCTTTTCCGCTTTCTCGCGCTCGGCAATCTTCGCCTGAACCAACGGAGCCGCCGCTTTGAGATCGGCAAAGCTCATATTATCGAGGGCGGTGTCTAGCTCGGCAATTCTCATGGGTCTATCCCTTTGATTTGAATTCATATCGGCTCATCCAATATTTTTTCTATGAACGCAATAGGTTTTTCAATTTTGTGACGTGGGAAACATTTGTTACGTGCATTGAAAAATGAGATTCTTCTTATCGAATATTTAATATCGAGTCTTTGCAGGTAAGTGTTTTGCGCGGTTTTCAATCGATAAATTCGCTATGTTGGTGGGAGGTGTCGATAGCCAGCCTATCTCTTGATAGAAAAGGATTATCTGGAGAAAATTGCGCTCAACATCATCCACGAGGTACCAGCATTCACACACGTGCTACAACGAGATTGAGCCATAAATGTCTGGAGATACGCAGTTTGCCGTAATTCCTGCTTCGATTTGATTGCGATATTGTATATACAAAAATACCCGCCCGGTCAGCATGATCTTTAATTTGCCTTAATGAGATTATATACGTTAGGACATCATACCAGTGGTTGCATTCAAGTTCGGCGAAAACTTTTCACAGATTGTGAGAGAGAAACTTATTGCGCTTTTAGGTTGTGACTTTCCTAGGGCTGATTTTTCATAATACCAGATTGATAATACGATAGATCCAGCGCCCAACTTGCGAAAAGGCAACGCTGAACATGCATATGCATTGCGTGTAGTTTATAGTCGTTCGGGCTATTCCGCTTGCATGGTGCGTCTTAAACCGGCGTCAGAGTCAGCGCGATGGTGACGCGCATCTCGGTCCCCACCGCCCCGCAACAATCTGGCCCGCACCAATCCCGACCCCTCCCAATTGGCTGCTTCACACTCTCTGCGACCGTCTCGCGCCTTTCTGGGGCATGAGGGCCATTGCTCTGACCAAGCCCACCCCGCCCCGAAATTAATCTGCGCTCCTCGAAACCACCCCATACCCTCCCCGAAACCACCTCTCCCCCCGATAACTCCATGAAATATGTGACATATCGCATGGAGCTCTCCCGGCCCTCCACCGAAAGCCCCCGAATGCCCCTCTTCCGCAATCCCCCCGAATCCAAAGCCTCCGCCGCCGCCCGCACCACCTTCCACCCCACGGGCCGCCCCGTCTGGACCCCCCGCGATCTCGCCTCCCTCACCCGCCAGTCCTACGTCCAAAACGCCATCGCCCATCGCTGCGTGCGTCTCATCGCCCAGACCGCCGCCGCCCTGCCATTGACCGTGCGCATCAAGGGCCGTCCCCAGATCGACCATCCCCTCGCCGCTCTCCTGATGCGCCCCAACCCGGCACAGGATTGCTGCGCCCTGATGGAGCACCTCTACGGTCACCTGCAAATCGCCGGAAACGCCTATCTCGAAGCCGTCCCCAGCGTCGGCGATCCCCTCGGCCCCCCGCGAGAGCTCCACGCCCTGCGCCCCGACCGGATGCGCGTTATCCCCGGTCCCAACGGCTGGCCGGAGGGGTTCGAATACCGCGTCGCCGCCCGCGCGCATGTCTTCGCCCAAACCGACGACGCCCCCCCGATCCTGCACCTCAAAACCTTCCACCCCCTCGACGACCATTACGGTCTCAGCCCTTTGGAGGCCGCCGCCATCCCGGTCGATATCCACAACGCCGCTAGCCGCTGGAACAAGGCCCTGCTCGACAACGCCGCCCGCCCCTCCGGTGCCGTGGTCTATGACGGTCCCGATGGCGGCACCCTGTCGGATGGTCAGTTCGCCCGCATTCAGGAACAGCTCGAAATCCGCCATATGGGCGCGGGCAATGCGGGCCGCCCGATCCTGCTGGAAGGCGGTCTCGACTGGAAACCGATGAGCTTCTCGCCCGCCGATATGGAATTCCTCAAGACCAAGGATTCCGCCGCCCGCGACATCGCCATGGCCTTCGGCGTCCCGCCCATGATCCTCGGCCTTCCGGGCGACAGCACCCACGCCAACTACGCCGAAGCCAACCGCGCCTTCACCGCCCAAACCCTGTTGCC
>CALJIU010000291.1 GCA_937974055.1 uncultured Neomegalonema sp.
GGCTGGGCCTGCATATCTCCCGCGAATTGGCGCGTGGCCATGGCGGCGATGTTGCCCTGCTGGACAGCACCAGCGACGGCACGACCTTTCGCGTGACGATCCCGGATATGCTGGCCTGACGGTGGGTTCATTCGCTTTGGCAGCGCGCGCTTGACATTTGCATGATTTTCGTGTCGTTTGTTCATGTTTTGTTTTTAACGAGGACACGCGCCGCATATGAGCTGGACCCGCTGCATCGAGATCAATCGCCTAGACCTTTTGCCTACTGTGGCGAGGATTCTGGGGATGCTGGGCGGTGGGGAGACGGTGTTGCGGTATGTTCATCTGGCGATTTTGGCGTTGCTGCTGCCAGCGGAATCGGCGCTGCGGCGACTGATTGCGATTGCGGCGAAGGATATCGTCGTGAAGCCGCGTGCAAAGCGCGCGCCTCCATCGGGGAAGATTCCGAAGGGATCGGGCGGGCGCAAGCCTGTCTTTATGGTGATCGACCCGCGCAAGGAAGTTGGACCGCCGAAGCAGAAGACCGCGCCGGGATTTGGGCCGAATGTGCGGGGGTTTGATGATTTGGACATCTCGCCTCCGGGACGTGTGGAGATTTTGCCGGATGATCCGGTCAGCGCTGCTGCTTTGCGGCGTCGGGTCGAGGCGCTTGTCGCTGCAATGAACGATATTCCGGGGCAGGCTCGAAGGTTGGCGAGGAAGCAGGCCGGGATGAAGAGACCGCTGCGGGTGATGCGTCCGGGTAGACCGCCGGGGCATGTGAAGCGCGGGAAGCGGCCCATCGACCTGCTGCTGGCGGAGGTGCATGAACTGGCGTTGATGGCGCTGGCGGGGATGAAAGCGCCTCCGTAGGTTTTAAGGATGAGGGTGTACGGATGGGGCCACCGCTGCCGGGCGGGGGGTGATTTGGTGTGTCTGCTGTTTGGAGTATGTCACGTAAACAAGCTCGGTGAAGGGGGAGTGCGGTGGGTTTTACTCGCCTGCACTTGACTGGAACAAAAATAGAACATACGAATCGCCGTACATCGTCCACCGCGACTCAACGGAGATCGACATGAGAGGCATTGCCGCCGCTATCGTATTGCTTGCACTTGGTGCGTGTTCCGAAAGCGTGTCGCCGCGCGCGGAGCGGGTGTTTTATCGCGGTGACGGAATGGCGGCGTGGGGGACGGTGTGCAAGCTGAACCGGCGGGGATTTCTGGGGTTGGGCGAGCGGGGCTATGTCTCGGCGGCGCATGTGACCGAGAATGGCAAGCCGCTGGTGGGACCGAAGGATGCGCTGACAGTCGCGGATAGCCTGTCGGATTGGTCGTTCCTCGGCATCGATCCCGCGCTGTTGGATGCGGCGGATTATCCGGCGATGAAGGCGGGGGAGGCGGTGACGATCCACGGATTTCCGGCCCGCGACCGCGATGGTGAGGTGATCCCCGGCACGATCTATACCGATGACCCCGTGCCGCCCTTCTGGTGGGTGGAGTTGCGCGATTCGGATGACGGGATCGCGGCGGAGGGGGTGATCGGGGGGATTTCAGGGTCATGCGTGTTCGATGGGGACGGGGCGCTGGTGGCGGTGGTCCATGCGAACGGGTTCAGCCGGATCGAGGGGACGACGAATACTTGGGCGAAGGTGATTCCGGTGCGGGAGGCGATTTTGCAGGCGCAGCGGCCCCGGCGGGCGGTGGAGACGGTGGTGGTGCAGGCTGATCCGCCGCCCGCGCCCGCGCCGGTGGTGCAGACCTATGTGGCCCCTGCGCCGGAGCCGGTAGAGCCGCCGCTGTATATCGATGTGTCGGGGGTGTCCTCGGCCATCGGGCCGGTGGAGACGCAGCCGTTTGTCTATGCGCCGCCCGTGCAATCGGCCCCGGTGCAGGAGCAAGTGGTGGCTCCGGTGCGGCGGGAAGTGGAGCCTGCGGGCTATCGGACCATTTTGTCTGCACCGCGTGCCGCCTATCGGGTGATAGAGCCGGTGGCCCCGGCGGGGGCGTTTCGGTGCGCAGTGTGTTTTTGAGGATCAGCCCCAGAGGGCGGGGACAGGCGGGTGGAGGGTGCTGCCCTCGAAGGTGAGGGGGGTGTCGCGGTCCTTGGCCAGCAAGAGGGGGCCATCGAGGTCGATGATCTGCGCGCCCTGGGCCACCAGTACCGCCGGGGCCATGGCCAGCGAGGTGCCGACCATGCAGCCGATCATGACGCCGAAGCCAGCCTCGACCGCCGCATCGCGCAGGGCGAGGGCTTCGGTCAGGCCGCCGGTCTTGTCGAGCTTGATGTTGATCATGTCGTATTTGCCGCGCAGGGCGGACAAGGAGGCGCGGTCGTGGCAGGCTTCGTCGGCGCAGACGGGCAGGGGGCGGTCCATGCCGCGCAGGGCTTCGTCGTCCGATGCGGGGAGGGGCTGCTCGACCATCGCCACGCCCAAGGATAGGAGTTCGGGGGCGAGCGCGGCGTAGCTGTCGGGGGTCCAACCCTCGTTGGCGTCGATGATGAGGGTGGCGTCGGGGGCACCCTCGCGGACGGCGCGCAGGCGGGCGAGATCGCCGGTCCCGCCGAGTTTGATCTTGAGAAGCGGGCGATGGGCGTGTTCGGCGGCCTTGGCGCGCATGGCGTCCGGCTCGCCCAGCGACAGGGTGTAGGCGGTGGTGATGGGGGCGGGCGGGGGCAGGCCGAGGAGAGCATGGACCGGCTCGCCGCTGCGCTTGGCCTCCAAGTCCCAAAGGGCGCAATCGATGGCGTTGCGGGCGGCCCCGGCGGGCATGGATTGCGCATCGCGGGGCGTCTCCATCGGGCCAGCGGCGGCGATCTGGGCCAGCACGCTGTCGACCGTCTCGCCGTAGCGGGCATAGGGGACGCATTCGCCGCGCCCGGTATGCACGCCATCGCTGGCCGTGACCGTCACCACGACCGCCTCGGTCCGGCTGCCCCGCGAGATGGTGAAGACGCCGTCCATCGGGAAGGTCTCGGCGGTGGCGGTGAGGGTGGCGGGCATGGGGTGGCTTTCTATTCGGCGGCTATCGGGTCACCATCTTGGTGAGCAAGTAGTTGGTCTCCAAACGCCAGCAATTCGTCTACCTGTTCTGCCGAAGGTACACGATCCAAGGCACCGTGAGTGATCTCGTTTCGCAGCTTTCCGAGTTCACGCAATCGCATACCATTTTCCTGAGTAAAATAGCCTTGGGAAACAAGAAGATTGGCGATGCCGCCGTACTGACTTGGACGTCCTGCAAGCGTCGGTTCAAGCCTGCGCGTCGCTGCTTCCAATGCCGCCCATCCGAGAAGAAATGCCCCCTGCTTCTCCGTCTCAGATATCGCTTTCGCTTGTTTCAAAGTAGTTTCGACACGTGCGCGGTTCACTGGTTCCAAGGTTTCGCGGATCGGAACGTATTGAACTATCAGTTTCCAATCAGAGTGTTCTTCAAAACGTTTCTGCAGAACCTTCTTTCTATCGGCGATCCGACCCTGATTGCCGTGAACGACTTCTATCACGTAGTTGGGATGTGCGCCTACAGCGATAGCATCTGGTTGAAAGTCTTGCAGAAAGTCAGGTAGTTCACTTCTCTGCGGCTTCCGGGTGATGGTGTAGCCTTTTGGAGCTAGATCCGCTTCTATACGGTCAAGGACGACTGCTTCAGTTTCCATGAGTTCATTCACCAAACCACCTCCTCGTCCAGATCGTCATGCACTCGAATATATACCATCGGTTCAATCATTCCCATCTCCAAGGCATCGCTCAATATCTGAGACGGGTCCGTAAAGCGCGGTACGAAAGCTGGTTCGATCTTCCGAACCGCCAGTTTTTCCAACTGGCTGTCGTCGCCGTAAACGCAACTGATCATAGCGTCGAGTATCGGTTTTACGAAGTTGTCGATGTCACCCCTCAGTTCACCGGCTGGAAAGAGGTAGATAGTTACCGAAAGACGATCTTGAAGCGTCCAAGACCCTTCTGGTAATGCCGCTCGCGCTGCGCTCTCTACCAGCTGTTTCCAACGGTTACGTGAGTTCACACTTTGACTCTGCAAGCTAACGGCAGTGCCTTGCACGACAAACTCGAAAGGAAGTGCTGGCTCCAAGATAAACGCTCAGACTAACCCATCGACAATCCGCCGGACCCCCGTCCGCACTGGGTCCACCGTCGGCAATCCGAAGCGGGCTTCGGTTTCTTTCAAGAACGCCTCCGCCGCCGCGTCGTCGAGTTTGGCGGTGTTGATGGAGATGCCGACGAATTTGGCGTGCGGGTTGGTGAGCCGTGCATGGGGGAGCGTCAGGTCCATGATGGTCTGCATGTCTTGCACGGGGTAGTCGGGCAGGGCGCGCATGTGGGTGCGGGTCGGCTCGTGGCACAGGACCAGCGCGTCGGCTTGGGCACCGTGGATCAGGCCGAGCGTGACCCCGGCATAGGCGGGGTGGCAGAGGGAGCCTTGCCCCTCGACCAGATCCCAATGGTCGGGGTCATTGGCCGGGGCCAGCGTTTCGACCGCGCCGGAGATGAAGTCGGAGACGACGGCGTCGATGCTGACCCCCTCGCCGGTGATGAGGATGCCGGTCTGGCCCGTGGCGCGGAAATCGGCGGACCATCCACGGGCGCGCATCTCCTTTTCGATGGCCAGTGCGGTGTACATCTTGCCGCAGGAGCAGTCGGTGCCGACGGGGAGCAGACGCTTGCCGGGGCGGGGCGCGCCGCTGCCGACGGGGTAGGCCTTGGTGGGGTGGCGGACGTCGTGGAGGTCGCGGCCCAGCCGGGCGGCGGCTTCGGCGAGGCGGGGGACATCGGCGAGTTTGTTATGCAGACCGGCGGCGAGGTCCATGCCCGCCTCCAGCGCCTCGACCAGCACGTCGATCCATGGCTCGGCGATGAAACCGCCCCGGTTGGCGACACCGACGACGAGGGTGCGCGCGCCTTTCTCCATCGATTCCGCGATGGTCATATCGGGGATGCCAAGATCGGCAACGCAGCCGGGCAGGCGCATCTGGCCCACGGCGTTTTCGGGTCGCCAGTCCTTGATGCCTTGGGCGACTTTGGCGGCGAGGGCGTCCTGTGCGTCGCCCAAGAACAAGAGGTATGGAGTCTGTAGCATGGTCGGTTCCCCCCGGAAATGATCGACCGCCATCAGGCATAGCGCGACCGCGTGCGTCCAGTGGTTTTTATGGTGGATCAACCGGAAAATGAGATGTGCGAAGCGGGCGCATATAACGACGAAGACGTAAAAAAAGTTTCATGTGTATTAAAAAATAAATATCACCAGAATTGCTTTGAATTCATTGATTGGCGGTGTCGGAAATCCATAGTCTTTGACTGTACAGAAATGCGCTATCTAAATAAAAGGATTTCCCATGTCTTCATTCTCCCCTTCGACCCTGCGTTCTCTACTGCTGACGAGTGCGGGAGGCTTGGCTATGACCGTTGGTGTGGCCCATGCCGATGGCACTGCACCCTGCAACGTGGGAGTGAATGGCAATTCGGTCGAATGCGGTGTCAACGCGACAGCCAGCGGAGTCTTCGCCACTGCCGTCGGAGGTAGCAGCACGGCATCGGGCCTCAGCAGCACGGCGGTCGGCGATGGCGGTACTGCGCTCGGCTCGAATAGTTCGGCATATGGGGACAATTCGCTGGCTGCGGTCGATTTCAGCACGGCAGTCGGGGCGTCCTCGTTCGTGAATGGGGTGGGGGGCGTATCAGTCGGTACGGCGGCCTTTGCACAGGATGAGGGTGCCATTGCCATCGGTGGGGCGCTGACGCCGGTAATTGCGGGCGCTTCTGCCACTGGCGTCGATGCCATTTCCATTGGATCGCAGGCTGTAGCGACGGGGAATTCGACGACGGTGCTTGGTGGCGAGTCGGTTGCGACGGGGCCGGGGGCTTCGGCGATTGGGTGGCGCGCGAATGCGAATGCGGAGCGGGCGCAGGCGTTCGGTCATCTGGCGACGGCGAATGGCGTGCGGTCGCTGGCGGTTGGCGAGAATGCGCTGGCGAATAGTGATCGGGCTTCGGCGATCGGTAACGAGTCCTTTGCGACCGGGATTGATGCGTTTGCCCTAGGGGATAATGCTTTGTCTTCCGGCAATTCGACCACGGCGCTGGGCGGTGAGAGCGCGGCGGCAGGGCCGGGTGCGACGGCGCTGGGTTGGCAGGCACGGGCGACGCGCACGCGCGCTACGGCAGTTGGGCATCTGGCCACGGCGCAGGGCGTGCGCTCGGTTGCCGTGGGCGAGAACGCCGATGCGCAGACGGATTTCTCGACGGCGATTGGTAACGAGAGCATCGCGAACGGCATCGATGCGCTGGCGCTGGGCGATACGTCGGTAGCGACGGGGAACTCGACCACGGCGCTGGGTGGCGAGTCGGTAGCAACGGGGCCGGGTGCTTCGGCCATCGGCTGGCGTGCGAATGCGAATGCGGAGCGGGCGCAGGCGTTTGGCCATCTGGCCACGGCGAATGGCGTTCGGTCGCTGGCGGTGGGCGAGAATGCGCTGGCGAATAGTGATCGGTCTTCGGCGATTGGTAACGAGTCCTTTGCGAATGGGATCGACGCGCTGGCGCTGGGGGATAATGCGTTGTCTTCGGGCAATTCGACCACGGCGCTGGGCGGCGAGAGTGCGGCGGCTGGACCGGGCGCGACCGCGCTGGGTTGGCAGGCGCGGGCCACGCGGACACGGGCGACGGCGGTTGGTCATCTGGCTACCGCGCAGGGTGTGCGGTCGCTGGCGGTTGGTGAGAATGCCGATGCGCAGAGCGATTTCGCGACGGCCATCGGTAATGAGAGCATCGCGACGGGCATCGATGCGCTTGCCATCGGCGATACGTCGGTGGCGACCGGCAATTCGACCACCACGGTTGGCGGTGAGAGCATCGCGACCGGCCCCGGTGCGACGGCCTATGGCTGGCGCTCGAATGCCGGGGCGGAGCGGGCCACGGCGCTGGGCCATCTGGC
>CALJIU010000292.1 GCA_937974055.1 uncultured Neomegalonema sp.
CTGATCCGGCTCACCCGCAACCATATCGAACCGACCCCCGAAGGACGGCGCATCCGTATCAGGACGAACAAGAAGGGCAGGACGGCGACGATTCCGTTGACACCGGCAATGGCTGAACTGGTCGATGCAACGCCACGCGGGCAACTGCTGATCCTGCTGTCCGAACGAGGCAAGCCATTGACGGAGCATCGTGCATCCGAAGGCGTGCGACAGTGGCGCGACAAGGCGGGTCTATCTTCCGATTTGCGATTGCAGGATGCGCGCGGTACGGCGGCAACGCGGCTGCTAAGGGCGGGCTGTAGCCTTGGTCAGATTGCATCGAACATGGCGTGGTCACTGCGATACGCGGGCGCTGTCATTGAACGCTACGCGGCTGTCTCGACCGACGAATCAGACGAAATTCTCACACTGCTTGCGACCGCAAAAAGGCGCGAAGCGGGAACAAACCTGTAAACGGGGCTGTAAACCGATGAATGCTGAAACCGCTAAGTGTTGGAGGCGACGCCCGGAATCGAACCGGGGTGGACGAATTTGCAATCCGCTGCGTAACCACTCCGCCACGTCGCCAACCGGGGATCATTTAGCGGGTGCGTCGGTGCTTGTCTACCGTCGTTCGACGGGTCTGGGGGATGCCATGACGATCTATTTGAATGCCTGTGGGCATGGGCTGAGTGATCCGGCGGTGGCGGCGCGCATGGCGGGGCATCTGGCGCGTGAGGCGGCGGTGGGCGAGGCGCGGGCCGCTGTGGAAGTGGTGGAGGAATTGGATGGGGTGCGGGCTGCCGCTGCGGCGTTGATCGGGGCATCGGTGGCGCAGACGGGGCTGGCGTCGAATACGAGCGCGCCATGGCAGGCGGTGGTCGCGCGGGTGCCGCTGACGGGGCGGCGGATTGTGGTGGCGGCGCATGAATGGGGCGATAACGTCGAGATGCTGCGTTGGATGGCGGGTCAGGTTGGCGCGCGGGTCCATGTGGTGCCTGCGCCGGATGCGCTGGACCCGGCGGCATGGGCGGCGCGGATGGATGCGGACGTTGCGGCGCTGTTCTGCCCGATGGTGACGAGCGTGGCGGGTATTCGCTATCCGGTCGAGGGAATCGGTGCCTTGGCGCGGCCTGATGACGCGCTGTTCATCGTGGATGCGGCCCAAGCCGTGGGGCAGGGGGTGGTGGATGCACCGGGGATTGGCTGCGATGTGCTGGTTGCGACGACGCGCAAATGGCTGCGTGGGCCGCGTGAGACAGGGCTATACTGGCTGAACGAGCGGGCGAGTGCGGTTACGGGGCTGCGGGCGGGGCTATCCGATATGAACGCCGCGCTGCGGCTGGGGCAGGGGGTTGCGCTGCGGCTGGCCCTCGATGAAGTGCCGGAGGAGCGGCTGACCGGGCGGCTGCGCGGCGGTATCGCGTTGGAACCGCTATGTAGCGATACGGGTGCGGTGACGTTGCGCATTCCACATGACCGGGCTGCGGTGGTGCGGGCGGCGCTGGATGCGGACGGTATTTTTGCCAAATGGCCCGATCCTGTCGCGGATGAGCCGGGATCGGGGGTGACGCTGGCGGAGGGGGCGCTGCTGCGGCTGTCGCCCCATGCGTATAATACCGAAGCGGAAATCGACCGTGTCATCGCGGCGGTGGGGGCCGGGTTGCGCTGAAAAGTGTCTTTCGTATCCCGATGCGCGTTTGATCGCGTTTCCCTGCTGGAATGGTGGGCGTTCAATCGCTATGGTCGCGGCGAAACGGCTCCCTGCGGGAAATACCATGATCGATTACACTCAGGCGCGCGAGACGATGGTTGACGGACAGGTCCGTCCCGCCGATGTCACGCGCAACAATATCATCGCCGCCATGCTGGAGATTCCGCGCGAGAAATTCGTGCCGGCCAGCCAACGCACGGTCGCCTATGTCGATCAGGACGTGCCCTTGGGCAAGGGGCGGGCGCTGCTGGCCCCGCGTACCTTCTCGAAGATGCTCGATACGGTCGAGATCGCGCCGAACGAGACGGTGCTGGATGTCGGCTGTGGGCTTGGTTATTCGAGCGCGGTGCTGGCGCGGCTGTGCCGAGGGGTGATCGCCGTCGAAGAGGACGAGGCGATGGCCACAAGCGCCGAGGCCAATCTCACGGCGCTGGCGGTGGACGGGGCGGTGGTGCTGAACGCGCCGCTGACCGCTGGTGTACCCGCCGAAGGCCCCTATGACGTGATCGTGGTCAGTGGCGGGGCCATCGCGACCGAACCGACGGCGCTGTACGATCAATTGGCTGATGACGGGCGGTTGATTGCCATCTGGATGAATCGGGGGACGGGGCAGGTTCGCCTGTCCGTCAAATCGGGGGATGACGTGGCGACGCGGTGGGTATTCGATGCCGCCGCCCCGATCCTGCCCGGTTTCGAGGCCAAACCATCATTCGCGTTCTGAGGATGGATGGGGCGATAGACGGGGGCGACAGGATGATGCGGTTAGGCGGAATGGCACGCGGTGCGGCCATAGGGCTTGCATGGGCGGTGAGCGGTGGCGCTGGCGTCTCGGCGGAAGAGCTGCGCGATGCGGTGCAGGACGCCTATCTCTACAACCCCTCCATCGATGCATCGCGTTCGGCCCTGCGCGCCCAAGGGGAAAATGTCGCGATTGCCAATTCGGGGCGGCTGCCACGGGTCAGCATCACGTCCAGCTATGGGGTGAACCGGCGCTGGACACCGGAACCGATTCCCGATGTGACCACCGCGCCCTTTACGCTGGGTCTGGATGGGTCGATCCCGATTTATGACGGTGGGCGGGCGGCCAATAACGTGTCGCAGGCCCGCGCGAGTGTGGATGCAGCCTATTCGCAGCTCGTCTCGCAGGAGCAATCGACGATCCTGAATGCGGTCGGTGCGTATTTTGATGTGCTGCGCGACAAGGAAGTGCGCGATCTGACGGTCGAAAGCCTCAAGCTGTTGCTGGAGGAATTGGAGGCGAGTGAGGCGCGTTTTGAGGTGGGCGAGGTGACGATCACCGATGTCGCCCAGACCAAGGCACGGGTCGCCGCCGCCAACGCGAACGTGATTCAAGCGGATGGAAACCTGCGTTCCAGCGCAGAGGGGTTTCGCGCCATTGTCGGGCGGCTTCCCGGCGAATTGGACGCGCCGGAATTCCTGCCAGAACTGCCCGCCAGCGCGAAGGCGGCGGAGGATGTGGGCCTCGCGCAGCATCCGGCCATCCGCGCGGCCCGGTCGGCGGAGCGGGCGGCGGTCTATAATATCCGCGTCATCAATGCCGATAAGTTGCCTACCGTGTCGCTGACCAGCCGACTGGACGGTCAGCTGAACGACACGACGACGGGGCTGAGATCGCGGCTCAACAATCAGTTGAGCGCCGGGTTGAATCTGACGCTGAACGCGCCGGTCTATCAGGGCGGGCAAGTCGATAGTCGCATCCGGCAAGCCCAGCATATCGCAAGCCAGCGTCGCAGCGAATACCACGCCGCCGTGCGCGAGGTGCAGCGGTCGGTGAATATCGCGTGGCAGGCTTTCGTCACGGCGCGTGGGGCAATCGAGGCGGGCAAGGAACAGGTGAAGGCGTCGAAGCTGGCCTTCGATGGTATCCGCGAGGAGCTATTGGTGGGATCGCGGGCGACCATCGATTTGCTGGATGCGGAGCAGACATTGCTCAACTCGCGGATTTCGCTGATTAATTCGGTACGACAGCTTAATGTTGCAGCGTATTCGCTGATCTCGGCGATGGGCCTGTTGGGGCCGGACTTCTTTGCCATCACCCCGGTCGAGGGCACGGAAGGCGGTATTTCCAAGGTCGAGCCGCTCTCTCAATATGGCGTGGTAAACACGCCTGAGGCCGCGTGGCGCTTGCCTTGGCGTCCGTGAGCGAACGGAAAACGGCTCTTTCGCGTGCCTCATAATTGCCTGTTAACCAAAAATGATTAACTCTACAGATTAACGAACGCCCCGATACGTACGGCAACGCTGAGTTGTTGGCGATGCGGGTGGGCGAAACGACGCCTCTATGGCCGCAAGAGCGCGGCTCATCTGGAGAAATGGCATGAGCGACAACACCGCCACCGCCCGCGAACCGAGCATGGAAGACATCCTCGCCTCGATTCGCCGCATCATCGATGAAGAAGACACGCGGGATGGTCGTCCCTCATCCGATTCGTTCGGCGAGGATAGCGTGGCCGACGAAATCGACACGTCGATGCCGGTCATGGCCCCTGCCGCCGCGAACCGCGAGTCGGATACAAGCATGACTCTGACCGAGGTTGCGCTGGATGATGATGATGCGAGTGATGGCGAGGAGGCGATCTTTCCGGAGCGTGAGAGCCTTTTCTGGTCGCGGGCGACGGGCCGTGGTGGTTCCGCTTCCGATGCGTCGGACGAATCCGATGCGGACGAGGCGTCGGGTGGTATGGGCGGTGCCGCGATAGCGGGGGCTGCTGCGGCGGCGACCGCCGGTGCGGCAGCGGTCGGCGGCACGGCCACCGATATCTTCACCCGCGCGCAGAACAAGCTGGGGTCGACGGGGCGAACGGGTAGTACCCGCGAGCGAATGCAAAACCTCGCGGCACGCTCGGCCAATCGGATGGAGGAGACGGCTGATGATGTGCTGGACCCTGTCGAGGATCTTGCCGACCTGAACGCTGTCGATGAACTGGCGGATATCGCGGATGATACGCTGCCCGATTTCTCGTCCGTCGATGATGAGGATGCCGCCGATGTGCTGGAATTGACCGACCCGGTCGATACGCTCGATTCAGAAGCCAAAGCGGGCATGGATACCTTGATTGCCCGCGCGGATGCCGAATTAGGTGGCAATGTCGAGGATAAGGCCGAAGCCATCGCGCAGGTCGAAACCGACGATCCGGTGGCGCAGGCATACGAAAACGCTTTCGAGTCTACGGCGTCGACTCAGGCCGCCGAGGATGATTCCGTCGAGGCGAATGTGGCGGCTGCTGACGATGAGGCGGCGGCGCAGGATGATGTGTTCGATTTGACCGTGGCACTCGGCGCGGAATCAAAGAGCGACGATGTTGCGGATGCGGTCGAGGACGTCGACGATCCTGTCGATGTCCGGGCGGAAGAGACGGATGATGTGGTGACTGCTGAAGTCGAGCAGGAAGCCGCGCCTGAAACTTCGGAAGACGGATTGCCGGAGATCGGACCGGGTGAGCGCCTCGAAGACGACTATTCCGCGCGATTCTACGGCGATACGGCCTCGGTGGAAGACGATATCGCGGAGGCGGTTGCATCGGATGAGGGATCGTCCGAAGCGTTCGGCCATGACGACGCCGATACTGTCGCTGATGCCGCCGCCGATACCGAGCAGGACGACGGTGACGACGGTGACGATGCGTATGCCGGGTCTTTGATGACCGGCGATACCTATTCGGTCAGCGATGCCGAAACGGCGGAGGATGCCGACGAGGCCGGTGATGAAGACGATGCCGGTGATGGCCCCGGATGGGGGGCGGGCCTGGGTGCCGCCGCGATGACGGCAGGGGTCGCCGCCGGGTCCGCGAGTGGATTCTACGCCACCGAAGATGACGACAAGGACGATGCGCCCGAAACCGATGAGCCGCTTGGGTTTTCGGATACGTTCAGCGCGTCGGATGTCTACCATGATGATCCCCCGGCGCTAGACGATGATTACAGCGCAAGCCTCGACCGGGCCGATGAACCGGTCATGGCGCGGTCGGGCTTTGCGGGCGAAGATGCGTTCGGCGAGGAGCCGCCTCTGTCCACGCATCCCGATGACGAGATGGACAAAGTCGGTGGCCTCGTGCGCGATGCGATGGAGCGCGATCCGGTGGATTATGCCGATCCATCCACGCTGGTATCGATGTCGAGCGAGGAAATCTCGGCCCGTGCGCTGGCGTCGCTGGCGGATGTCGAGGGCGAGGCGAGTCGCCGGATGTACGGTGCCTTGCGCATTGGCGAAGATAGCGAATCTGAGAGCATCGAAGGGATGGTCAAGGGGATGCTGCGCCCGATGCTGCGCGAGTGGCTGGACGACAATCTGCCGAATATCGTCGAGACGATGGTGCGCGGTGAGGTCGAGCGCATCAGTGCGAAATCGCGCAAATATTCGCGGGCATCCGACGAAGACTGACGGATCATGACCGATCTCGCCCCGGAAGCTGGAACGCTGATGGATGGCGCGCATCTTTTGCCGATGCGCGTCTATTGGGAAGATACCGACGCGGGCGGCATCGTCTATCACGCCAGTTACATCCGGTGGATGGAGCGCGGGCGCACGGAATACCTGCGCGCCCTCGGCCTCGACCAGCGAATGATGCAGGCGGCGGGGATGCGCTTCATCGTCAAATCCATGAAAATCGAATTTCGTCGCCCCGCGTTATTCGATGATTCACTTCTGATACGCACACAGTGTACGAAGATAGGCGGTGCAAGCCTGAGACTCGATCAGCGGGTCATGCGCGGTGCGGAAGGAGTGGCGGATGCAGAAGTTCTATGCGTGGCAATCGACGACGATGACAAGCCCATGCGCCTGCCCGATGAGTTGCGCCGAAGGCTCGATATGGGGCCATCGCGCAACACTGTTTGATCTGGCAACAACGAAGGCTGGACCGAGTCCAATTTTAGTCACACTTGCCACCGATTGCTTTTAAAGCCCCGACTGGATGAACGACACGCGCATAGCGGGTGGGTAGAAGGATATTTCGACCATGGAAACGACGGCTGTAGAGGCGCTGGGCAGCGGCATCGACTTCTCGGTATTGGGGTTGTTCTACAAGGCCCATTGGGTCGTGCAGGTCGTCATCATCATGCTGTTGGTCGCCTCGTTCTGGTCTTGGGCCATCATCATCGACAAGATTTTCCGCTATCGGAAGCTGAAGAAAAGTTTCGCGGCATTCGAGGAGAATTTCTGGTCGGGGGCGTCGCTGGACGATCTCTATACCGGGCTGGATGCCGAGAAACGCTCGCCGATCGAGCGGGTCTTTGCCGCCGGGATGAAGGAATGGCGACGGTCCTTCGAGGCGGGGGGCGCGCTGATCTCCGGGGCGAATGCGCGGATCGACCGGACGATGTCGGTCGCCGTGGATCGCGAATCCGAGGCGATGGATAGCTGGATGGGTTTTCTGGCCACGGTCGGGGCGATTGCGCCCTTCATCGGCCTGTTCGGCACCGTCTGGGGCATCAAGAACAGCTTCGAGGCCATCGCGGTTAGCCAGAACACGAACCTGTCGGTCGTGGCCCCCGGTATCGCCGAAGCCCTGTTCGCCACGGCGCTGGGCCTGTTGGCGGCCATCCCGGCGGTTATCGCGTATAACTTGCTGTCGGATCGTTCGGCGCGGTTGTCGAACCGGCTGGATGCATTTGCAGATGAATTCTCGACCTTGCTGTCGCGCCAGCTCGAACGGCGGGCGAAGTAATGGCGGGGGGTATCCGCAAGAAATCGGGTCGCGGTCGCGGCGCGCGCGGTGGACAGCGTATGTCGGAGATCAACGTCACACCGTTCGTGGATGTGATGCTGGTGCTGCTGATCGTGTTCATGGTTGCGGCCCCGCTGCTGACGGTCGGGGTGCCGGTGAAGCTGCCCAAGACCGCCGCGAATCCGCTGCCTGCGGAGGAACGTGAGCCGGTGACGGTGAATGTCGATCTGGATGGGCAGATCTATCTGCAAGGCGATTTGGTGGAGCCGGTCGATCTGACCGCACGGCTGGCGGCGATTGCGTCGGAGCGTGGGGCGGATGAGCGGGTGTTCCTGCGGGCTGACCGGGGCGTTGGCTATGGCCGCGTAATGGAAGTGATGGGCACGCTGAACGCGGGTGGATTCGGGAATATCGGTCTCGTGACCGATCCGGGGGGGCAGGCTGCCTCCGAACCGACTGCGAACTGATTGTATCGAGTGAACGGGTGAAGGCGAGCGCGTGACGTATTTTGGGGTAATTGCATCGGCGGTGTTGCATGTGGGCGGGTTGTTCCTGCTGCTATCCGCACGTGCGCCCGAACCTATGCAACCGCTTGGTGGGGATACACCGCTGGATGTGAGTATCATCTCGGTGGACGAGTATATCGCGCTGACGTCGCGCGCGCCGCAAAGCTCGACACTGGCCGCGTTGCGCGAACAGCCCGCCACGCCGGAGCCGCCGCAGCCGGTCGATCTGGACCCGCAGGTGGATGTGACGCCGGAAACGCCGCAGGACGAGCCGGAAGCGGTGGAACTGGCCATGCGCCTGCCGCCGCCGGAACCCGATATCGTGCCGCAAATCGATGACGAACCGGAGCAGCCGGACTCGTCTGAGGTGGCCGTTGCGCCCGCACCGCCCCCCATCGCGGTGGACGAGGATGCGATGCAGGATGAACAGGTCGATCCGAACGATCTGATCCCGAATGACGATGTGAGCGTGGCGGTAGCGCCGCCAACGCCGAAGCCGCCGCGCGGGGTGTTCGACGCGCCGGTGATCGACATGTCGCCGGACGAGCCGCCCGTGCCGAGCGAAACGGAAGGCGAGGGCGAGGAGGTGGCCGAAGAAGCCGCGCCGCCGCCGCCCGAACCGGAACCCGAACCCGTGCAAACGGCGGAAGCGGAAGACCCTGCGCCCTTGGCGACGCCCATGCCGATTCCGAAACCGCGTGGATCGCTGGCTGTGGCAAGCGAGCCGGAACCCGCGCCCGCCCCGGCGCAAGTCGCCGAAGCAACGCCTCAGCCCGCACCGACGCCGGCCCCTGCGCCGTTGGTGGAGCAACCCGCGCCGCAATCGCAGCTATCCGAAGCGGAGATGGAGCAGGAGCGGCGGATGATGGCCGCGCTGATGGAGCAGATGCGCGCCGCGCAACCGCCGACCGTCGAAGAACAGCGTGCGGCGGAGGCCGAAGCCCTGCGCAAGCTGGCCGAAGAGCAACGGGCTGCACAGGCCGAAGCCCTACGAAAGCAGGCCGAAGAGCAGCGCAGACTGGCCGAAGAACAGCAGCGTCAGCGCGAACTTGCGGCCATGAACGAGGCTGAACGGCGGGCGGCGGAAGAGGCTGCCCGTTTGGAGGCGGCGCGACTGGCGGCGCTGGAGGAGCAGGCGCGCTTGGCCGCGTTGCAGGCAGAAGCACAGGCGAAAGCTGATGCCGAGCGCGAGGCGCGGGCGCTGGCCGATTTGCGAGCGCAACAAGAGGCAGCGTTGCAGGCGCAGCGCGCCGAGCAGGAAGCCGCGCGCCGGGCGGCAATCGAAGAACAACTGCGTCGGCAAGAGGCTGAATTGGAGCGCCAACGACAGGAAGCGGCGCGCTTGCAGGCCGAGCGTGATCGGGCGTTGCGCCAGCAGCAGCTTGCCCAACTCAATTCAACGCTTTCGCCTGAAACGACCGCCGGAAACGTGCTGACCGGCACTGTGCCCGCACCCACCGCCGCGCCGAGTGCGGCGCAGAGCATCGACGACCGCTTCGCCAGCATGTTGTCCACGGCGGGCAACTTCGCCAATCAGGCAAGCACCGGTCCCAGCTTCAGCCAGGGCGGCGGCGTGCGTCAGGGGGCCAGCCTGACCCCCGGCGAGACGCAGGCGGTGCTGAACCAACTGCGCCGTTGCTGGCGCGTCGATACCTTCTCGGCCAATGCCCGGTCGCAGGTCGTCACACTGCGGGCACAAATTCGACAGAATGGTTTCGTTAACCAAGCTACGATACAGGTTGCTGCACCGCTGCCAACGCCGCCTGAATACCGCATTGCGGTCGAGCGGGCGATTTCGGCCCTGCAAGATCGGCGGTGCCAGCCCTTCGCTTTGCCGCCCGCTAAGTACAATGCGTGGCGCGATATCGTCATTCGTTTCGATCCAGCCCAGATGGTGCTTCAATGACAAATATGATTTCCCGGTCCTTACGTGTCCTTGGAGCCGCTGTCCTCGGTCTTGCCGCGTTCGCGCCCTTGGCCGATACGGCCAGCGCACAGTCGCAGCCGCTTAAACTGACCTTGGATCGGGGGGTGGTGGAACCGCTGCCGATTTCGATCCTCGATTTCTTTGGCGAAGGCGGGACGAGTGATCCGCTGGGACCGCAGATTGCGCAGGTGATCGAGAGTGATCTGGCCAGCACGAATGTGTTTCGGAACGTGCCGGATGCCGCGATTGCGCCGCTGGTGCCGACATTCAGCGCGCCACCGCGCTTTTCTGATGTGCGGACCCTGTCGAATGCCGCCGCATTGGTGACAGGCGAGATCGGATCGACGCCGGATGGGCGCTTTGCGCTGCGCTTCCGGTTGTGGGATGTGGTTGCGCAGCAGCAGATCGCGGGCTTTCAATATACCGGCGACCGGGCCGCATGGCGGCGCATGGCACATCGCGCGTCGGATGCCATCTATGAGCGGCTGACGGGGGAGGCCGGGTATTTCGAGACGCGGATCGTCTTCGTCGATGAGCGTGGGCCGAAGAATCAGCGCGTGAAGCGCCTCGCCGTGATGGATTACGACGGGCAGAACCTCGAATACCTGACGGGGGGATCGTCGCTGGTGCTGACGCCGCGCTTCTCGCCCCGCAGTCAGGAGATCACGTATATCTCGTATCGTGACGGGTTGCCGCGCGTGTATCTGCTCGACATCGAGTCGCGGCGGCAGGAAATCCTTGGCCGGTTCCCCGGCATGACCTTCGCGCCGCGCTTTTCGCCCGATGGGGGCAGCGTGCTTATGAGCCTCGCGCGTAGTGGCAATACGGATATTTACGAGATGGACCTGCGCACACGGCAAGTGACGCGGCTGACCTCGAATTCCTCGATCGATACTGCGCCGTCCTATTCGCCGGATGGCCGCCGAATCGTCTTTGAATCGGATCGGGGCGGGTCGCAGCAATTGTATGTTATGCCTGCGAGTGGCGGCTCGGCACAGCGGATCAGCTTTGGTTCCGGGCGTTATGCGACGCCGGTATGGTCGCCGCGCGGTGATCTGATTGCCTTTACCAAGATTTCCGGTGGCCGGTTCGGCATCGGGGTCATGGACCCGGATGGGGGCGGCGAACGCATCCTCACGGACAGTTTTCTTGACGAAAGCCCGACTTGGGCACCGAATGGCCGACGCCTGATGTTCTTCCGCGAAACGCAGGGAGCGCGCGGGCAGTCGCAGCTTTACTCGATAGATATCCGTGGCGGTAAGGAAACCCGCGTCGCCACGCCCGGCCCCGCTTCCGACCCCGCATGGGGGCCGGTCATGCGTTAAAATACGACGATACTACCTTGAATCATGTGCCAATTTGCAGGCACAACCCTAGATACCCGGTTCGATATTCCGACTACGGACCAACAAGGAGCTTGATATGCGCCCGACCTTCAATCGTTCCATCGCTCTGGTCGCCGTGGCCGTTTTCGCCCTCTCCGGCTGCGCATCCCAGAAAGATCCTTCCGCCGATGGTAGCACCAGCGCGACCGGCCTCGGCACCTTTGGCCCCTCCAGCAAGGGGGGAGCCGGTACGGGGGGCATCGCTGCGGGCCTTCCCGGCGATGGCTCCGCTGTATCCGGCGCTGGTGTCGGCGCAGGCGTTGGCACCGGGTCCGACCTCATCGGATCGAATGGTGGTGTGGGCGGTATCGGCAGTTCTTCCCTCGGCGGCGTGGGGCAGGGCGGTATCGGTGCCGGTACCTATGCCAATCAGGGCAGCTATGGCTCGAACGGACTGATCGATGGCGGTGTCATCTCCGCTGCTCCGAGCGGCGGTGCGATCTTTACCGACTCTACCGGCACTTTCGGTGATCCGAATGCGGTTGCAGGGGGCGCGTATACCTCAGGCGGTGCCTATAACAACGGTGCCCTGTTTGACAATTCGGGCAGCGCGGGCGGCAACAGCGTCGGTGGCAATAACGGTGGCTTCTCGACCTATGGAAGCGACACGGGCGGCAATAGCCTGAGCGGGTACAGCTTTCCCGGTGATAACGGTCAGCCAAGCTATTTCGCGCAGCAGGTCGGCAACCGAGTGCTGTTCGAGACGGATAGTGTGATCCTGAACGAAAATGCCCGCGAGACGCTGCGCCGTCAGGCAGCGTGGCTGCAACTGCACCCGCAGCATAGCGCGGTCCTCGAAGGCCATGCGGATGAGCGGGGAACGCGGGAATACAACCTTGGTCTCGGTGCCGGGCGTGCGAATGCGGCGCGTCAGTACCTGTCGTCGTTGGGTGTGTCGGCCTCGCGTCTGCGCACGGTGTCCTACGGCAAGGAACGCCCGATTTCGACCGGGTCCGGCCCCGCTGCCTGGGCGAAAAACCGTCGGGTGGATACGGCACTGAGCGACGGCGCGAATTTCTGATTTAGAGTACGAAGCGAAGAGGGAGGGCGAGCGATGATGTCCACGATCCGCATGGCGACCGTTTCGGCGCTGGCACTGGCGCTTGCCCTGCCAATGGCTGTGTCCCCTGCCTCTGCGCAGCAACAGGGGGTGCAGCGCATTCCCGTCAGTTCGATCCTGTCACGGCTGGATCGGCTGGAGTCCGAATTGACGACGATGCGGCGTGCTCCGGTCGGGGTGAATGACGAGATGGCGACGCGGATCGATCAGGTCGAGGGTGAATTGCGCCGTCTGACCGGCATGGTCGAGCGGCTGGAATACGAAGCGAACCGCCGTGCAGAAGACGCGGATAAACGGGCGCTTGATCTGGAAACGCGGTTGGAGGCGCTGGAATCCCGGCCCCCGACGCCTTTCGCGCAGACCCCGTTGACGCCGCCCGTGGCCGCTTTGCCCCAGAACACGACACCGCCGCCGATCCCCTTTGCGCAGGCCCCTACGGTGCAGCAAACCGTACCCTTGCCCGCACAGCCGAGCTTTAAGCTGGGCGGCGAACCGGCGGTGGCGTTTGGGTCGCCTCGGCAGGTGGATGCCTCGCCTGACCTGAGTGCTCTGCCCGGTCAGCAGCAAGCTTTGACCACCACCACCACGCAGACCAGCGGTGCGGCGGTTGCCTTTGCGGGAAGCGGCTTCGATGCGCCCGCGCCGACCCCCGCGCCCGCCCTTGCGGCGGTTGCCGCGCCTGTGGGCGGTGATCCGCAAGCGCAATATGACGAGGCGCTTCGGCTGCTGAATGTCGGCAGTTTCGATGCGGCGGGGGCGGCGTTGGAATCGCTGGTCGCGCAGCATCCGCAGCATAGTGTGTCGGGCAGCGCGAAATACTGGCTGGGCGACATGCATCTGCGGCTGGGCCGGTACAATGATGCGGCGAAGGCGTTTCTCGAATCCTTCAAAGGCTGGCCGGAGGGGGCGAAAGCGCCCGATAGCTTGCTGAAGCTGGGCATGACGCTGGCCGGTTTGGGGCAGCGCGAAGAGGCGTGCTTGACCTTTACCGAGTTTCCGAGCCGGTATCCGAATGCCTCGCAATCCCTACTGCAACGGGCCGAAATCGAGGCCAAGCGGACACAGTGCGGGGGGTAATCGCATCCCTTTCGGATGACGAGATCGCCACGTTATTTGGGGATGTGACCCCCGGCGAACCCGTCGCCCTCGCCGTTTCGGGTGGGGGGGACAGCATGGCCCTACTGGCGCTGGCGCGGCAATGGGGGGGCGGGGCGCTGACGGTGTTGACCGTCGATCACGGGCTACGCGCGGAAAGCGCGGGCGAGGCGGCGCAGGTGGCACGGGTCTGTGCCGAAGCCGGTATTCATCACGAGACATTGCAATGGAACGCCGACGGGCAGGGCAATCTGTCCGACCGGGCGCGGGTTGGGCGCTATACGCTGATGGCGCAGGCGTGCCGGGAGCGGGGGATTCGCTCCCTGCTGACCGGGCATACGCTAGACGATCAGGCGGAGACGGTGCTGATGCGTCTTGGGCGAGGGTCGGGGGTGGATGGGTTGGCGGGTATCCGGCGGGTCAGTGACCTGTGGGGGGTGCGCGTGGTGCGGCCCCTGCTGGCGGTATCGCGGGAACGGTTGCGTGGTGCGCTGCGCGAGGCGGGCCTTGGCTGGGTCGATGATCCGAGCAACGAGGACCGCGATCGGATGCGGATCAAAGCGCGGGATGCGTTGGCGGGCTTGGGTATCGACGCGGCCCGCCTGTCGCAGACTGCCGAGCGGATGGCAGATGCGCAGGCGGTGCTGGATGGGCAGGCGACGGCGTTGGCCGAGGACGCCTGTATCGTCTCGCCGTTGGGATACGTGACGTGCCATGCAGGGCGTCTGGTCGCTGCGCCGCGTGATACGGGGCTGCGGTTGCTGGCGCGTATCCTGTGCGGGGTGTCGGGGCAGGTGTATCGACCCCGGTTCGCGTCGTTGGAAACGCTGTTGCGCGAGATCGGTGATCCGGGGTTCGGGGGGCGTACGTTGCATGGATGCCGGATCGATCCATCAAAGCTTGGTATCGTCGTGCAACGGGAGCCGTCGGCCTGTGCGGCCCCGGCGCGGGTCACATCGTCGCGCGTTTTCTGGGACGGGCGGTTCGAGATCGATGTGCCGGAGGCGATGGTGGGCGATCCTGACCTGTCGGTTGGCGCGACGGGCGAGGCGGGGCTGCGGCTGCTAAAGGCGTCGAAAAGCCCGGTTTCGCACGGTTGGGCGGCGTCTCCGCACCCCGCACGGTTAGCCGCGCCCGCGCTGCGGCGGGGCGATGAACTGCTTGCGATCCCCCTTGCGGATCACGCGGCTGATGCGGTGGTTAGGGAATGTAAGGTTCGATCTGCTATCACGATTGGCACTGTGCAGGTTGATCCTGACGCGGGACCGTTTATCTAGTACAAACCGATAGAGACTAAACGAGCGCCCGATTCCGGGTGCGCCCCACTCGGAGCATGTTTTGAATAACATCAAGAATCTGGGCCTGTGGCTCGTCATCATCATTCTGTTTGTGGCCCTGTTCAATATGTTCGGGCAAAACACGGGTGGGCGCGATGCGCGCGAGATGACCTATTCCGAACTCGTCCGCAATATCGAGTCGGGCAATGTGAGCGAGGTCACGATTTCTGGCGAGCGCCTAACCGGCGCGTTGGAGGGGTCGGGGCGCAGCTTCTACACCTATATCCCTGAGGGCAGTGGCCTGATGCAGAAGCTGGAAGCATCAGACGCGACCATCGTGGTCGACCCGCAGGAGCGTAATCCGCTGCTGGCGGTGCTGCTCGGCTGGCTGCCGTTCCTGCTGCTGATCGGGGTGTGGGTGTTCTTCATGCGCCAGATGCAGGGCGGCGGTAAGGGCGCGATGAGCTTTGGTAAGTCGAAGGCCAAGCTGTTGACCGAAAAGCAGGGGCGCGTGACTTTTGACGATGTGGCGGGCATCGACGAGGCGAAAGAAGAATTGCAGGAGATCGTGGAATTTCTGCGCGATCCGCAGAAATATTCTCGTCTGGGCGGCAAAATCCCGAAAGGGGCGCTGCTGGTTGGCCCCCCCGGTACCGGTAAGACGCTGCTGGCCCGCGCGATTGCGGGTGAGGCGGGTGTGCCGTTCTTCACGATTTCGGGTTCGGATTTTGTCGAGATGTTCGTGGGTGTCGGTGCGAGCCGCGTGCGCGACATGTTCGAGCAAGCCAAGAAATCCGCGCCTTGCATCGTGTTCATCGACGAGATCGACGCCGTTGGTCGGCACCGTGGTGCAGGTTATGGCGGCGGTAATGATGAGCGTGAGCAGACCCTGAACCAGTTGCTGGTCGAGATGGACGGTTTTGAGTCCAATGAGGGCGTGATCCTGCTGGCCGCGACGAACCGGCCTGACGTGCTGGACCCCGCGCTGCTGCGCCCCGGTCGCTTTGACCGTCAGGTGACGGTGAACAATCCAGACATCAACGGTCGTAACAAGATCCTTGAAGTCCATGCGCGTAAGGTGCCGCTGGCCCCCGGTGTGGACCTGACGCGGATTGCACGCTCTACGCCCGGTTTCTCCGGTGCTGATCTGGCGAACCTTGTGAACGAAGCGGCGCTGACGGCGGCGCGGCTGGGCAAGCGTCTGGTGACGATGGATGATTTCGAGGCGGCCAAGGACCGCGTGATGATGGGGGCGGAGCGCCGCTCGATGGTCATGACCGAGGACGAGAAGAAGACGACCGCGTATCACGAAGCCGGGCACGCGCTGGTGGCGATGTATGTGCCGCAGCATGATCCCGTCTACAAAGCGACGATTATCCCGCGTGGCCGGGCGCTGGGTCTGGTGATGTCTGTGCCGGAGCGCGATACGTATTCGGTATCGAAAACCAAATACACGTCGAAAATTGCGATGGCGATGGCAGGTAAGGCGGCGGAAGTGCTGACCTTTGGTGAGGATAACGTGTCGTCGGGTCCGGTGAGCGATATCCAACAGGTGTCGAAGATCGCCCGCGCGATGGTCACGCAGTTCGGCATGTCGGACAAGATCGGCAACGTGAACTACTCGACCGAGCAGGACAGTTTTCTCGGTAGCTATCAGGCGGGTGGAATGCAGATTTCGTCCGAGACGCAGAGTTTGATCGAGGAAGAGGTTAAGCGCCTGATCGAAGACGGCTATGCGACCGCCAAGCGCATCCTGACCGAGAAGTCGGTGGAGTTCGAGCGGTTGGCGCAGGGCCTGCTGGAATACGAGACGCTGACGGGTGACGAGATCAAGAAGGTCATCGCGGGTGAGCCGCTGGACCGCAACGACGACGGATCGCCCACGAATAGCGGCCCGCCCTCGTTGACGTCGGTGCCGAAGACGAAGAAGCCGAAAGCCAGCGATGGCGGGCTGGAGCCGCAGCCGGGGGTCTGATCTGGCTGTTAGGGTTGCGCCTTGCGATGCAGGGCTACAGAATGAAGCGTCGTCCGGGATCGGGCGGCGCTTTTTTCGTGGAGAGCCTATGCCCGTACCCGCGCCGCGCCCGTCAATCATGGGTATCCTCAATGCCACGCCGGATAGTTTTTCGGATGGGGGCGCGCATGACGGGGTGCTGCGCGAGCGGGTCGGGGCGCTGGTCGCCCAAGGGGCGGATATTGTTGATATCGGTGGCGAATCCACCCGGCCCGGTGCCGAGCCTGTGCCGATGGAGGAGGAATGGTCACGGATTGCGGCGGCGCTCGACGCGGCGGTGGCGAGCGGGGTGCGGGTGTCGGTGGATACGCGCAAGGCGGAGGTCGCGCGGCGGGCGCTGGCGGCAGGGGCGCGGGTGTTCAACGACGTCTCGGCGCTGACCTATGATGATGGTTCGATGGCCGTCGCCCGCGACTATGCGGCGGCGGGGGGCGCGATTTGCCTGATGCACGCGCTGGGCGATCCGAAGACGATGCAGGACGAGCCGCGCTACGACGATGTGGTGCGGGAAGTGCGCGATTATCTGGCGGGTCGGGTGGCGGCCTGCGAGGCGGCGGGGATCGGGCGCGAGGCGTTGATCGTCGATCCGGGGATCGGGTTCGGGAAGACGCTGGCGCATAATCTTGACTTGCTGCGCAATCTGGAGGTGTTTCGCGAGATTGGGTGTCCCGTGCTGCTGGGGGCATCGCGGAAGGGGTTCATCGGCACGCTGTCGGGCGAGAAGGAGGCGGCGAAGCGGGGGCCGGGGTCGATTGCGGTGGCGCTGCATGGCGCGCGGGCGGGGATGGATATCCTGCGGGTGCATGATGTACACGAGACGGTGCAGGCGCTGGCGGTGGATGCCGCTATTCGGGTTGCATCGTGGCGTTGAGGATTATCGAAGTCGTCGCCCCCGGCGACATGGGCGGAACGATCCGCAAGGTGTTTTCGGAGCATCGCCCCATCGATTCATGGTCGGTGGCCGAGCATGAGGAAGGCGGACGACGGGTGGTGATCCGGGCGCTGGTCGACCCGGATTATCAGCAATCGACGCTGGATGCCTTGCAGGATGCGCTGACCGGCTCTGAGGGGTGGCGGATCGTGCTGCATCCGGTCGATGCGGTGATCCCGAAGCCCGAACCGGACGAGGAGGAGCGCGAAACCCGCGAGGCGCATAGGCGGGCCTCGACCCGCGAGGTGCTGTACTGGCAGATCGAGAAGGGTGCGCGGCGGACGAACGATTATTTGCTGTTCGTGGCGCTTTCGACCGTGGTGGCGGGGGCCGCGCTGGTGACGAACAATGTCGCGGTACTGGTGGGGGCGATGGTAATCGCGCCGTTTCTGGGGCCGAATCTGGCCTTTGCCTTCGGGGCGGCGCTGGGGGACAAGGCATTGATGCGCGAGGCGGCGGGGACGCTGGCGGTGGGGTTTGCGCTGGCGGTGGGGCTGTCGGTGCTTGCCGGGGCGGCCATGCCGCTGGATCTGGAGGCCAAGGAACTGCTGGACCGCACGCGGATCGGGCTGGATGGCATGGCGGTGGCGCTAGCGTCAGGGGCCTGTGCTGCGCTGGCGCTGACCAGTGGGGCGAGCGCGTCGTTGGTGGGGGTGATGGTCGCCGTCGCGCTGTTGCCGCCCGCCGTGGCGATCGGGATTATGCTGGGTGCGGGCGAGGGGGTGGCAGCGCTGGGGGCCGCCGAGCTGTTCGCGGTGAACGTGGCGAGCGTGAACCTTGCGGCGCTGGCCGTGTTCCGGTTCCGGGGGATCGAGCCGCGTCGGTGGTTGCGCAAGTTCGAGGCGCGGCAATCGCAGCGAAATGCGTTTATCGTGCTGGGCGGGCTGCTGCTGCTGCTGGCCGGGGCGATTATCTCGCAGGGGTATTTTGCGGATTTCAGGGGCTTTTTCGACGGCCAGACGCTACCGCCAGCCCCGCGAGGATGAGGGCGCAGGCGAGGATATCTGTCCAGCCGAGCGTCTCGCCGCCGAAGGTGACGCCCATAACGAGGGCTGTGATGGGGACGAGGTAGCCGACGCCGGACATGAAGACCGAGCCGACCGTGGTGATGATCGTCGTGCGCAGGATCATCGCCAGACCGCTGGAAACGACGCCGATGCCGATCAGGATCGCCCATGTGGTCGGGGACAGGCTGCCCGGTTCGGGCCAATCGCGGATGGCGGCGGGGAGCATCAGGCAGGCGGCGACGGCGAAACCGAGGGCGGATAGCGCGATGGGGTCGGTGGCCGGTGTGCGCCGGGTCATGATCGAGCCTATCGCATAGGACATGGCCGCACCGAGGCAGGCGATCTGGCCCGCGCCGCTGGCCGCGCCGATGCCCGCCAGCGTCTCCCACCCCATAAGGGTCAGCACGCCGATAAAGCCGATGACGAAGCCTGCCGCTTTCATGCGGGTCATGGTTTCGCCGGGGGAGAAGAAATGGGCGAGGGGCAGGACGAACAGGGGGATCACCGCCATGTAGACGCCCGCGACGCCGCTGGGCACGGTTTGCTGCGCCCATGACAGCAGGCTCATCGGCAGGGCGAGGGTGAAGACGCCCATGGCGCTGGCCCCAAGCCAGCGCAACCCGCCGCGCGGCAGGGTGCGCCCGGTCAGGATGGCGAAGGGGATGACGGCGGCGGCACCGATCATCACGCGGGCGCAGGCGACCTGAATGGCGGAGGCTTCCACAAGGGCGAATTTCACCATCAGGAAGGTGGTGCCCCAGATGAGGACGAGTGCGCCGACCATCAGATAGGAGGCGAGGGTGGGGGTGCGCAGGACGACGATATCGCTCATGCGGGGTGCCTGCGGGCGAAGACGCCATTGCTGATGGCAAGGCCCGCGAGGATCAATGCCAAGGCGATGCCGAGGCTTGCGGATATTTCTTCGCCGAGGAAGACCGCACCGCAGATCACGGCCCATATTGGCACCTGATAATTGACCAGCGATAGGAAGGGCGGGCCTGCCGTGTCGAGGATGCGGAGCATCAGGAACAGCGCCCCCGCTGTCGGGCCGATGGCGAGAACGATCAGGGCGAGTGCGCCGCCGGTGGAGGGCATGGTCTGGGGGATGCCTTCCTGTGCCAGTGCGATGACGGTCGAGAGGATAGCGGCGAGGATCATGGTGGCGGCGGCGAAGGCGATGGGGCGCGAGTCGGGCTTGCGCTTCATCACGATCGAGCCGCTGGCGTAGCAGAAGGTGGCGGCGAGGCAGGCGATCTGTGCGAGGGCGGTGCCTTCACCGCTGGCAAGCTGGGCGATGGCATCGAAGCCGAAGAGGACGAGGATGCCCGCGAAACCGATGGCCAGGCCGAGGGTGTTGCGGGGGGTCATGCGCTCACCCGCGACGAGGAAATGGCTCATGGCGAGGGCGATGAAGGGCATGATCGCCATGAAGACGCCGGTGACGCCGCTGGGCAGGTAGGTCTGCGCCCATGTGAGCAGGGC
>CALJIU010000293.1 GCA_937974055.1 uncultured Neomegalonema sp.
GTGCCGGTCAGCTACAAAGGCGTGCTGCCCGATTTGTTCGGTGAGGGGCAGGGGGTCGTGGCCGAGGGGTATTTCGTCGACGGGCGATTTCAGGCGAAGACGGTGCTGGCCAAGCATGACGAAAAGTACATGCCCAGCGAAGTGACCGATGCGATGGAGGCGGCGGCGACGCTGAAAGAGTAGTGCATCACGTCGATCCGGTATCGCGGAGGTGTCGAAAGTTCGTCGACAGCAATCCTCGCGATAGGGCTGCCATGTGCAGTTTCGCGTCGACGGTCAGGATTTCCGTTTCGCTGTCCACTGCATCGAGCCATACGGTGTCTGCGAGTCCCAACCATGAAAACTCTCTGGATGCCACTGCGGTCTTGCTTGGAACGTACTTCTCGAAATGGGCGTCGATGAGAAGTCCGATTGCCTTCGTTATGTAGGATGAACCGGGTTCCGATACGCCTTGGCGTGAAAGATTTGACACTTCTGTCAATGCATTCGGCGTCAGCAGCAGGTTTTTTTCAAACAGGATTTCGCGGAGGTAGTCGAAATCCTCCCTCGTGAAAGCCCTGAGCCGTTTGTGCGTTCCAATCAGGGAAGGCATACCCAACCCCATCACGAGCAAGACTAGGAGGTTCGTGTCAGGGGCGACTCTTCGGATCACTCAGCTGCTACCCTGTCATAGTTGTGGATCGCAACAGGTTCGCCCGTTTCGCCGTTTAGACGAACGACCTTATATTCGGGAACAGATCGAATGATCTCGGTATTGAAAACGGAGAGGGCAAATTCTGGCGCTCCGATTTTCTGATGGCGGATTCCAACGGTTACGGACCATTCGCCAGCACGTTCGTCGAACCATACCTCTTCCAAGGATACGCCCGATTTGCTCTCGAATATCTCCCCAGCGTATTCCTTAGCCTTGCAAATGGCTTCCTTTACGTCGATGGGCATGACCCGAACTCCCCTGATTTGAAGCGAACAATATAATACGGACGTATAGCTTGCGCTACTTTTGTCCTTTCGCGTGCAGGATGCGCCCGATGGTGTTGAGGAGGAGTTGGGCGGCCAATATCTGGGTGGAGCCGGAGGGGTCGTAATCGGGGGCGACTTCGACGAGGTCTAGGCCGACGACGGGGTGGTGCTTGACGATCCCGGCGATGAATTCGAGGATTTCGTAATACAGAAATCCGCCATGCGATGGGGTGCCGGTACCTGCCGCGATGGAGGGGTCGAAGGCGTCGATATCGATTGTGAAGTAGACCGATGCCCCCGCCGGTATGCGGTCCACCATCGCTGCTGCGCCGATCTCGCGGAACTGGCGGACCGACAGGATATCGGACCCCATGGCGCGGGCGGATTCGTAGCCCTCCTTGGCGGTGGAGGAGACGTTGCGGATGCCGACTTGGGTGAGGCCGGTGACGTAATCGCGCTCGGCGGCGCGGCGCATGGGGTTGCCGTGGCCGTGGCGCACGCCGTGGCGCTCGTCGACGAAATCGAGATGGGCGTCGATCTGGACGATGTGGATCGGGCCGCGCCCCTCGAACGCCACAATGCAGGGGATGTTGATCGAGTGGTCGCCGCCGATGACGACCGGCATTGCGCCCGCATCGAGAATCGCGCGCACGCCCTTTTCGATATTGGCGTGGGAACCGATGGTGTCGGTATGGATGATATCGGCATCGCCCACATCGACGATCTTGGCCCCGTCGAGATAGGTGACGTCATCCTCGTGGTCATAGGCCCCGGCATGGCCGAAGGCGAAGAGGGTCGATGCTTCGCGCACCGAGCGGGGGCCGAATCGGGCACCGCTGCGCCACTGGGTGCCCGCATCGAAGGGTGCGCCCATGATCGCAACGTCGGCATCGATGGCGCGCCAGTCCTGCACGTAGGGGTATTTGCCGAAGGTGGCGATTCCGACGAAGGGCAGATCGAGCCGCCCGCTTTCGTATCCGTGGCTGGACATGGGTGTTTTTCCTGCGGTTTCGGTCGGTATCGACCCTTTGTGGTAAGGCGATCTTCATCATTGCAGGTTTTGTTGTGCAAGCGTCGAAAACCGGCTGGACGCCTGCATAAGGCTTCGCTATACGTCGCGCCACAGTGTGAAGCATGGCTACGCTCGCACTATTCCGGAGTAGCTCAGTGGTAGAGCGAGTGACTGTTAATCACCAGGTCGGGGGTTCGAATCCCTCCTCCGGAGCCAAAATTCAACGTCTCGCAGAGTAACTGCGGGGCGTTATTTATTTCAAGCATCTGATTTTGAACAATTTTTCGCATTGAAAAATGTTTTGTTGTGTTCTCATGGGAACTTTTGCATAAAACTGTGGTGGTTTTTGTGGTGGTCACATGCGGATCGTCAGGCGAGGACAACGCTATTTCTGTGAGGTCGACAGACCGATCTCCGTCGCACATCTGGAGAAGCGACGGCGCGTCAGTGTCGCCCTTCGGACCGATAGCCTCGAGATTGCCAAGGCGAAAGCCACGCATGTCGAGGCGGAGATAAGGTCGTACTGGCAGGCTCTGGAGGACGCTCTGGTCGTGTCCCGTTTTTGTGCCGCTCCCAGTGCTCGTTTATGCCACCTTCCGCTCGAAAGCGATTGGGCTTTTCCAGCCCAATGCTGAGTGCCTTCGGCGCGGATTGTAGAAACCATTGATATATTGGAAGATTGCGA
>CALJIU010000294.1 GCA_937974055.1 uncultured Neomegalonema sp.
CAGTTTGGATACGGCACTTTTCCCGATGGGTTGACGGAAACCGAAGATGGGTCGATCATCGTAACCTCGATTGTTTCTAACCGTCTGCTTCGCGTCTATCCGGATGGTCGAATCGAGACGTTGATCGAAGATGTGGATCCCGATCATCTGAAATTCGTCGAGCAGGCATTTCAAGAAGGGCGCATGAATCCTGAGCATTTGGGTACGATGCGGTCGAAGCGCCTTGCCAATATCTCGAATATCGCCTTTGGCGGCGATGATGGGCGCACCGCCTATTTGGGGTGTTTGTTGGGTGAGAGGCTGTCGGCCTTTCGGTCATCCATTGCCGGTCGCCGTCTTCCCCATTGGGATGTCGATATTTCCCCGCTCCTCTCACGATTGGATGCTTCGATATGAAAAGTGACAACACGTTCCGCATCGCCCTGTTTCCCGGTGATGGGATTGGTATGGAGATTACAGATCCGACCCGTGCCTTGCTCGATACCGTGGCGGCGCGGGTGGGCGGATTTGGCTTCGATTGGCAGCCATGTGATGCCGGGGCGGCATATTACACGAAGCACGGAACCGCCTTGCCGGACGAGGCGATCAAGACGGCGCGGGCCGCCGATGCGATCTTGCTGGCGGCGATGGGTCTGCCGGATGTGCGCTATGCCGATGGGCGGGAGATGACGCCCCAGATCGATCTGCGCTTTGAATTTGGCCTTTATGCCGGGGTGCGTCCGGTCAAGCCGGTGCCGGGGGTGCGGGCGGTGCTGGCCGATCCGAAGGCGCATGACATCGACTATGTCATCATCCGCGAGTCGGTCGAAGGGCTGTTCGCGCCGCAAGCGCCGGGTAGTCGAAATGAGAACGAGGCGCGGGAGACGATGGTTATCACCCGGCCTATCTGCGAGAAGCTTTTCGATTTCAGCTTTGCCCTTGCCGAGCGGCGGGGTGGTGCGCGCAAGGTCACCTCGGTCGATAAGGCAAATGTCTTTCAGGCCTTCGGATTCTGGCGCGATATCTTTTACGAAAGGGCCGCAAATTTCGAGGGGGTCGCGGCGGATCATGCCTATGTCGATGCCTTCGCGATGACGATGGCGCAGAAGCCGTGGACCATCGACGTCGCCGTCACCGAGAACATGTTCGGCGATATCCTCTCTGACCTTGGCGCGGCGCTGATGGGGGGGATGGGCTATGCCCCTTCGGCGGATATCGGTGACGATCATGCGGTCTTCCAGCCTTGCCACGGCTCGGCCCCAGATATCGCGGGCAAGGGGCTGGCGAACCCGACGGCGATGATCCTGTCGGCGGCGATGATGCTTGATTGGCTGGGCGAACGGCAGGGGAGCAGCGAGGCTGGGGTTGCGGCATCGGCGCTGCGTGGTGCGGTGGATGCGGCGTTCTCCCCCGGTCAGTTGGTGACTTGTGAGCTTGGCGGACAGGCGGGGACGGCGGCTGTGTTTGAGGCGGTGAATGCGGCGCTGGCGCGCATCGATGTCTGATATCGCCACGGTTGCGGTGGTCGGTGCCGGATATTTTGGCAGCTTTCACCTTGATGCATGGAGCCGGATGGACGGCATTTCACTAGCGGGTTTGTGCGAGCCGGATGAGGCCCGTGCGCAGGAGATGGCGGCGACCTACGATGGACTTGCCCATTTCACCGATCCGTTGGCGATGGTCGAGGCGGTGCGCCCCGATCTCGTCGATATCACCGCGCCGCCGACCGCTCATCTCGACTTGATCGAAGCGTTGGCACCGCGTGTGGAGCATATCATTTGCCAGAAGCCGTTCTGCGGCGATCTCGCGGGTGCAAGGCGGGCAATCGAGGTTGCGGCAGGGCATGGATGTAAGCTCGCGGTCCATGAGAATATACGCTACCAGCCGTGGAACCGCGAGGCGAAGCGGTTGATGGAGGCGGGGGCGATTGGTCAGCCGTATCAGATCACTTTTCGCCTGCGCCCCGGCGATGGGCAAGGGAAGGGCGCGTATCTAGAACGGCAACCCTATTTCCAGACGATGCCGCGCTTTCTGGTGCATGAGACGGCGATCCATTGGGTCGATACGTTCCGATATCTGATGGGTGAAGTGCGCGCCGTTCATGCGCATCTAACGCGCCTAAACCCGGCGATTGCGGGGGAAGATGCGGGGATCGTGCTCTTCGATTTCGAGAATGGGACGCGCGGGCTGTTCGATGGGAACCGCTTGGTCGATCACGCCGCGCAAAACCGCCGCCTGACGATGGGTGAGATGTGGATCGAAGGATCGGCTGGTGTCTTGCGCCTCGACGGAAACGGGCGGCTGTGGCTGCGCGGTCATGGCGAGAATGCGGAGGTCGAGCAGCATTTTGAATGGCGCGATCATCTGTTTGGTGGAGATTGCGTCTATCTGACCTGTCAGGCGACAGTGCAGGCGTGGCGCAGGGGAGATTCTCCCGAAACGGAAGCCGGGGCCTATATCCGCAATCAGGAGTTGGAGGAGGCGATTTATGCGAGTGCAGAAATGCACTCTGTCGCGGTCTGAGGGCGGTCTGGCAAGCAATCGTTAACCACGAGTCGATAGGCAGATACGGGTATGGTCAGACGGGGTCTATCGATGCGAGTTCTTGGGTATGTTGCGGTTGCCGGGTTGTTGGGAGTGGCCGCGTTTCAGTCCATTTTGGGTGGTGCGCCGATAGGTAGCGCAAAGCCCGAAACCCTCTCGATATCTGCCGCCGATATATGCCCGGTCGATGCGATGACGGTGCCCGTCATTCGCCGCGAGACGCGCGCGTTTACCGTCATGCCCGCGCATAAGGCCCTATCGGTCACTCCGGCCAAATTCGGCACGCGCACCGAAGAATTGGTCGTCGTGCCAGAGCACCGGGAGGGCGCGACATTCTTTACGGAACCCAAGCGCGTAATCGCCACCGAACCGACGCGCCGCCTACGGGTGATCGAACCGGAATTCGAGAGTGTCGCTGGCGTCACTGGTACGGTCACGCGCGCACGGGTGGAGGGCGGTATTCTGATCACCGACAGCGCTTCACTCGATACTGGCCCGGACATGAAGATCGTGGTTGGTGAGGCGCGCATTCAGGCGGTTCGGTTGAATGCCGGCCTGAAGATGCATGAGATCAAAATCATCGACACGGATGGCGATGGCGAATTGGTTCCGGCGCAAACGACCTCTATCGAGGTTCGCACCGTCGAAGCCCATCCCGCCGTCGAGACGACCGATATTGCGGCTGTGGTGGAACAGCATGAGGTCGAAGTTGTCGAGACACCTGCTCGTAAGGTCGAAGTCGATGCGTATTGCGCGATAATGGCCCAACCGGCGCTGATCACGGATATTCAGGCCGTGCTAGATGCGAAAGGCATCGCATCGGGTGAGCCGGGGGTCTGGTCACCGGCTACGATCGACGCGATTGCGGCGGCGCAAGCAAAGGAAACAGATCTGGTTTCGCCGTATCTGCTGCTCGAAACCCTTCAAAAATGGCTCCCAGAGGTCGAATTGCCGACGTCATAACCCCTTCCGTCGATTTATTTCATTCAAAGACTTGAATTTACCCCCCGTCTCAGGCAACGCTGAATCCAGCGATAAATGACATGATGCGCTGCTTGAAACGGCGCACGGCATCGACGGGGAGGTCAAATGAAACTGTATATCGCATATTTTGCGCTGGTGAGCGCTACGCTCGCAGGTGGCGCAATGGCCGCCGAGGTCGCACCAGAGGACGTGAAAATCGTCGATGGTGCTATCGAACAGCCTTTGACCGACACGGCGGGTGATCCCGAACGGGGGCTGGAAACATTCACGGCGCGGAAAGCGGGCAATTGCCTTGCGTGCCATTACGTCGAATCCTTGCAGGAAAAATATCAGTTCCACGGCGAGGTCGGCACGCCCCTTGATGGAATCGGCGAGGCATACACCGCCGCTGAGTTCCGCGCCAAACTGGTCAATCCCAAGACCGAACTTCCCGACACGATCATGCCAGCCTTCTACCGCACCACCGGCTTTAACCGGACGGCGGGCAAGTTCGAGGGCAAGACCATCCTAACTGCGCAGCAGATCGAGGATGTGATCGCCTATCTTATGACCCTCAAGGATTGATCGGGAGAGAGACTATGAAAAAGCTTCTGTCGCTCACGGCTGCTTTGGCCCTTGTGGCTGGTGCTACTTTCGCCGTTGCTGAACTTGCCGATGGATACGTGGCGGTCGAACCGACTGCCGAAGATCATCCGTTGGACGAGATTATCTCCGGTTACCAGTTCCGCATCGAATCGACTCGCGCAACGCAGGACGATGACTTCGAGAACCCCGGTATGCTGCTGCTGGATCAAGCACTGGATACGTGGACCGAGGCCGATGGCGCAGCGGGGAAGGCCTGCTCGGATTGCCATGGGGACGATCCGATGGAGTCGATGAAGGGCGTTGGCACGACCTATCCGAAATTCACGGAAGAGGGCGATAACCGCGCATTCCGCAATATCGAAAACCAGATCAACTTCTGCCGCACGGAGCGGATGGAAGCGAAGCCTTGGAAATACGATAAACCGGATATGCTGGGCATGACGGTTCTCGTGCGCCATGCCGACCGTGGTGAGCCGATGAATGTCGCCGTTGATGGCGATGCGGCCAGCTACTTCGAGATGGGCAAAGAGATGTACTATACCCGCTATGGTCAACTCGATATGGCATGCTCGCATTGCCATGAAGACAATTACGGCAATTACATCCGCGCGGATCACCTGAGCCAAGGCCAGATCAACGGGTTCCCGACCTATCGGTTCAAGTGGCAGGGCGTCGGGTCGTCTCACCGTCGTTTCAAAGGCTGCATGAAGAACATCCGGGCGACGCCGTTCAATGTTGGCGAGGATGAATACCTTGCGCTCGAACTCTACACCGCATGGCGGGGGCAGGGCCTGCCGGTCGAGACGCCATCGGTTCGCAACTGATCTCTGAAAGCTGAAAGTCCCCGTTTCGCTTGATCGCGAGGTGGGGATTTTTGCTAAGTTTAATTCACACAGAAAGACTGTAAATGAAGCGCCTTCTTCTCCTGCTCTGCATGATATGGCTTCCGGTTCATGCCGAGGAAGTCGAACTGGAGCATGGTGGTTTGACGTTGCTGGCCGATTACGTCGTGGCAGAGGATGCGGCGGATACGCTTGCGCTGATCACGCATGGCACGCTGGCCCATAAGGATATGGAGCTGGTAGAGGCGTTGCAGGAGGCGCTGGCCGAACGGGGGGTATCGTCGTTGGCGCATACCCTGTCGCTTGGTGTGGATGCACGCCGGGGTATGGCCGATTGCACCGCACCGCATATCCACGAAGATGACGATGCGGATGGGGAAATCGGCGCATGGATCGGATGGTTGCAAGATAAAGGGCGCGATCGACCGATCCTCATCGGTCATAGCCGGGGCGGTAAACAGGTGGCGCGCACTGCCGCAGGGCGTGATGACCTTGGTGGCGTTGTGCTGATGGCCCCGGCGACTGTCGCATCGGCAAAACGCGGGCGCGAGCGTTATGATGCTCTCGCTGCGGTGCTTGCGAAGGCGCGCGACCTGCCGTCAGATACGATGATGGACGTGCCGCGCTTGCTGTATTGCACCGATACGACGGCGAGCGCGGGGGCGGTGCTTTCGTATCATGGCGGTGAGATGCAGGGAGCGGAAAGTTTTGCGACGGAGATTGAGGCCCCCGTGTTGGTCGTGGTTGCGAGCAAGGATAGGGTTGTTCCCGGTGTGGCGGCTGCCTTTATGCCCCTGCGCGGGGATGGACTGGAGATCGCGTTGGTGGATGATGCGGATCATATGTTTCTCGACTTCTATGTCGAGGATGCCGCTGATTTGATCGCTGATTTCGCAGAAAGCGCTGAAAAGATGAATGGTGTGGATTTCGCGCAAGCCGATCTCGAATACGGTGCCTATCTTGGGCAGGAATGTGCGTCATGCCACAGTGCGGGTGGGTCCAATCCACCCCTCGATGGTATGGAGGCCGCGTATCTGTACGACGCCCTTGGCGAATATATGAACGGGGATCGCGACAACGCAGCGATGGCGCTGGTCGCCCGCTCGCTCGACGAAGAACAACGCATTGCTGTCGCGGCCTATTTCGCGGCCAAACTTCAGTAGGAGGAAACCATGGAATTTACACGTCGTGAAAGCGCGAAACTCGCGCTTGCCGCCGGGGCGGCGACCTTGCTTGCGCCGAATATCGCCCGTGCGGCAACGCCGAAACTCGTGGTCGTGGGGGGTGGTCCCGGTGGGGCGACGGTCGCGAAATACGTCTCGCGCGACTCGAAAGGCGCGGTGGATGTAACGTTGGTCGAACAGAACCCGACACACATGACGTGCTTCTTCTCGAACCTGTATCTTGGCGGCGCGTATAATCTCGATGACCTGTCGCACAGCTTTACCAAGATGGAGCGCGACCATGGGGTGCGCATGGCCTATGCGCGGGCGGAGAAGGTCGAGACGGGTAAGGTAACGCTGGCCGATGGTTCGACCATCGATGCGGATGCCATCGTGATCGCGCCCGGTATCGACTTCAAATACGACCTCTATGGCGGCTATGACGAGCATGTCGCCGAGACGCGGTTGCCCCATGCCTATCGCGCCGGTGCGCAGACGCAGTTGCTCAAGAAACAGATCGCGGCGATGGAGGATGGTGGCACGGTGATCATATGCCCGCCGCCGAACCCCTATCGCTGCCCCCCCGGTCCGTATGAGCGCGCGTCGATGATTGCGGCGACCCTGAAACGGGATAAGCCGAAATCGAAGATCCTGATCCTCGATGCCAAGGACAAGCACTCGAAACAGGCGCTATTTCAGGAGGGCTGGGAGAAGTTCTATCCGGGTATGATCGAGTGGGTGCCGGGCGAATTCACGGGCAATGGGATCGAATCGGTCGATGCCAGCGCCATGAGCGTGACGACGCTGGAGGGGGAAACCTTTGAAGGGGACGTCATCAACATGATCCCGGCGCAGAAGGCGGGTATGCTGGCGACCGGCTCCGGGCTGACGGGGGACGGTGATTGGGCGCCGGTCAATCCCGAAACCTTCGAATCGACGCTGGTGCCGGGTGTTCATGTGCTGGGCGATGCCTGTGCAAATGGGGATATGCCTAAATCGGGGTTCTCGGCCAATTCGCAGGCCAAAGTGGTGGCGAATGCTGTTCGGGCCTCGCTGACCGGCTCGCGGGCCTTCCCGCCGCGTTTCCGCAATACGTGCTGGAGTTTGATCGCCGAAGATTTCGGTGTGAAGGTCGGGGCGGATTATAAGGCGGGAGAGGATAAGGTCACGAAGACCGAAGGGTTCCTGTCGCCGCTGGATGCGCCCGACGATCTGCGCGCGCAGACGGCGAGCGAGGGCTATGCGTGGTACGAGGCGATTTCGGAAGATGCTTGGGGTTGATCCCGATATCGCCAATCTGTCTTGAGCCATGCCCTATGTGATATGATACAGGGGGCATGGCTTCTTGAGCCACCACACGACCTATACGCTCGCCGGACAGGATTGACGATGGCTCTACCCGATCTCGATACGCTCGAACCCGATGAACTCGCCGATATGATCGGGAATATTCGGGATGCTACGAGTTTTATGAAAGCACTGGCCCATGAGGGGCGATTGATGATGCTTTGTTACCTGTCGGATGGCGAGAAGACCGTTACCGATTTCGAGCAGCTTCTATCCATGCGCCAGCCCGCCGTTTCGCAGCAATTGATGCGGTTGCGCAGTGATGGGCTGGTCAATGCCCGCCGTGAGGGCAAGGCGATCTATTACAGCATCGCAGATCCGCGCGTCGCCCGCATCGTCGAAACGCTGCACGAGATGTTCTGCGTCGATAAAGAATGTGGGCCGTGAACCCGGAATTACTGACACTGATGGCCGGATTTATTGGGGGCGTCGTCCTCGGTCTGGCGGCGCGCTTGGGGCGTTTTTGTACGCTTGGTGCGATCGAGGATGCGGTGTTTGGGGCCGGTATGCGCCGGTTGCGGGTCTGGGGGACGGCAATCGGGGTTGCGATGCTGGGGGTGGCGTTGCTGTCGCTGGCGGGCCTGTTCGATCCATCCGCGAGTTTCTACCTGACAAATCCCGTTCCGCTCGTTTCGACGCTAATCGGCGGGTTGTCGTTCGGGCTGGGTATGGCGCTGGTCGGCACCTGTGGCTTTGGCTGTCTGGCACGGCTGGGCGGTGGCGATTTGAGTGGATTGATCGTCTTTCTCGTCATTGGCATGACCGGGTACATCGCCAGCAGCGGGGCAATTGGCATTCTGCGTGTCACGATACTGCCGGAGCGCGCGACCGATTCGGCGCAGTCGGGAATGGCCCATATGCTGGGCGCGGGGATCGGGGTTGCGGCATGGGTTCCCTTGGCGATTTGTGCCGTGGGGTTGTTGTTCCTCGCGACGAGTTTGACATGGCGGGATCGGCTTTGTGGGTTGGCGGTCGGGTTTGTCGTCGCGGGCGGCTGGGCGGTGACGGCGTGGCAGAACGATCAGGATTTCGGTGAGACGGTCGTGCGCAGCTACAGCTTCGTGCGGCCCCTTGGCGACACGATGATCTATGCGATGACGTCGAGTGGTACGACGCTGTCCTTTGGCGTGGCGGGGGTCGTGGGGACGGTGATCGGCGCGTGTGCCGGGTCGCTGCGGCTGCGAGAGTTTCGCTGGGAAGCCTGCGATGATGCGCGCACGCTCAAGCGGCAGATCGTCGGGGCGGCCTTTATGGGTACCGGCGGCGTCTTTGCGATGGGATGTACGGTGGGGCAGGGCATCTCGGCGGCATCGGTGATGGCGGTGAGTGCGCCATTGTTCCTGATTACGATGTTCGCAGGTGCGTGGGTCGGCCTGCAATGGCTGGTTCGGGGCAGCGTGATCGAGCCATTGCGTGAAGTGCTGCATCTCGACTGAAAAGCGGGCTTGCAAAGCGGGTCGCGATATGTATTTATTTTATTGAATGTATCATAAGGCCGAACGGGCCACGGCATTACGGGAGGAATGACGCCATGACGATACGGCTTTCGCGACGGGAGGCCCTGGTTATCGGGGCGGCGGGGACGGCATTCTTTGCCGCCGGAACGCCCGCCTTTGCCAGTCAGATTGACGACGCAATCAGCGCATTCGCGGGCGATGCGGAAATCATGGATGGCAAGGTCGAGGTCGGCGCGCCTGAAATCGCCGAGAACGGAAATTCCGTTCCCATTGAGGTTTCCGTCGATAGCGCGATGGAAGGTGACGATATGGTCGAGGAGATCATGCTGCTCGCCGATGGTAACCCAAACCCGCAGGTCGCGACCTTCAAGTTTTCCGCCCTTAGCGGCGAGGCGAGTGCCTCGACCCGTATTCGGCTCGCCAAGACGCAGAATGTCATTGCGGTTGCGCGGATGAAAGACGGGTCGATTCATCGTGCTTCGCGCGCGATCAAGGTGACAATCGGCGGCTGTGGCGGTTAAGGGAGAATAGAACGATGGCAAAGATCAAACCCCGCGTGAAAGTCCCCAAAAAGGCCAAGGCCGGGGAAATCGTCACGATCAAATCGCTGATTTCGCATCCGATGGAGTCGGGGCAGCGTAAAGACAAGAAAACCGGCGAGACGATCCCCTCGGATATCGTCAACAGCTTCAAGGCCAGCTTTAACGGCGAAACGGTTTTTGAAGTCGATGTCAGCCCGGCTGTTTCGACCAACCCTTACATCGAATTCACGCTTAAGGTTCCCGAAAGCGGCACCCTGAAGTTCGAGTGGGTTTCGGATAACGACGGCACCTTCGAGGCCGAAAAGAAAATCACCGTTAGCTAAACTGCTTTCCCCTTCATGGGGAAAGCGATCATTTTTGCGCTCGGCATCATTCGGTGCCGACCCTTTTCGTGTGCCCGGAGGCATCCTGATGATTACCCGGCGAGATTTTATACAGGCAAGCATGGCGGCGACCTGCCTAACCGGCCTGTCCGGTGGTTGGTCACGGGCGGCGGCGCAGCAGAGCGTGACCGAAGACATGTTGATCGACATGGCGCCGGTGGGGAATGTCACGCTGATGCATGTTACGGATATTCATGCGCAGTTGAAGCCGATCTATTTCCGCGAGCCGTCAATCAATATCGGTGTTGGCGGCGCGAAGGGTCAACCACCGCACCTGACTGGTTCGGATTTCCTTCGCAATTTTGACGTCGAACCGGGCAGTCGGGCGGCCTATGCGCTGACGTCGGAGGATTTTGCGGCCTTGGGCGAAACCTATGGCCGGATGGGCGGGCTGGACCGGATCGCGACGGTGGTGAACCGTATCCGTGCGGAGCGGCCCGGCGCGCTGCTGCTGGATGGCGGGGATACATGGCAGGGCAGCTATACTGCCAATGCGACCAAGGGGCAGGACATGATCACGGTCATGAATGCCCTGAAACCCGACGCGATGACCTCGCATTGGGAATTTACCTATGGCGGCGACTATGTGCGCGACGTGGTCGAGAATCTGCCGTTTCCGTTCCTCGGTGCGAATATCTTCGATAATGAATGGGATGAACCCGCCTTCGAGCCGACGCTGATGACCGAAGCTGGCGGCGTGTCGGTCGCGGTGATTGGGCAGGCTTTCCCGTATATGCCGATTGCGAATCCGGGGTGGATGTTCCCGGACCTGAGCTTTGGCATTCGCGAAAGCCGCGTGCAGGAAGTGGTGGACGAGGCCCGCGAGAACGGGGCCGAGCTGGTCGTTCTGCTTTCCCATAACGGGTTCGATGTCGACAAGAAGCTGGCGAGCCGGGTGACGGGGATCGATGTGATCCTGACCGGGCATACACATGATGCGCTGCCGGTTCCGGTGAAGGTCGGGAAGACATTGCTGATCGCGTCCGGCTCGCATGGCAAGTTTTTGTCGCGCATTGATCTGGATGTGCAGGGCGGTGAGGTACGGGATGCCGCGCATCGGTTGATCCCGATTTTCTCGGATATCATAACGCCAGATGCCGATATGGCCGCCCTGATTGATGAGGTGCGTGCGCCGTATGAGTCCGAACTCGCGCGGGTGCTGGGGCGGACGGATGACACCCTGTTTCGGCGGGGGAACTTCAACGGGACATGGGATGATCTGATCTGCGATTCCCTGCTGGCGCAGCGGGATGCGGAGATTGCGCTTTCGCCCGGTTTCCGCTGGGGGGCGAGCCTGTTGCCGGGGCAGGAAATCACGGTCGAAGATCTGCATAACTGCACGGCGATGACCTATCCGGAGGCGTATCGGTCGCCGATGACGGGCGAGTTTTTGAAGGTAATCCTCGAAGATGTTGCGGATAACATCTTCAACCCCGATCCTTACTATCAACAGGGCGGCGACATGGTGCGGGTCGGTGGCCTTGGTTATCGGATCGATGTGAATGCGCCCGCTGGCGAGCGTATTTCCGACATGACGTTGCTTGCCTCTGGTGAACCGCTGGACGCATCGCGCGAGTATATCGTTGCGGGCTGGGCATCGGTGAACCCTGAAACCGAAGGCCCGCCTATCTGGGATGTGGTCGAGGCGCATCTGGCTGCGACTGAAACCGTCTCGCCGCGCACCGAAACCGGCATCGACGTGGTCCTTTAAAATCCATCGACGTATCGAACAGGAGCCGAAAAATGGCGTCACCTGATAAAACGGCCCTTTCCCGCCGCGCCCTTCTGAGCGGTGCAGCGGGCAGTGCGGCACTGGCGACCGTCGCCCGCGCCGACGATCCTGCAATCACCGGAATGCAGGAATGGAATCAATATCTTGGCGATGGTGTGGATGCCGCGCCGTATGGTGTGCCGTCGGAGTTCGAGGCCGATGTGGTGCGGCGCGATGTGCCGTGGCTGACCGCCGATCCGGTGTCTTCGGTCAATTTTACGCCCCTGCATAAGCTGGAAGGTATCATCACGCCGAATGGATTGTGCTTCGAGCGCCATCATGCGGGCGTTGCGTTGATCGATCCGGCGGAGCATCGCCTGATGATCAACGGTCTTGTCGACCGCCCGCTCGTCTTCACGATGGAGGACATCAAGCGGTTCCCGCGCGAGAACAAGGTCTACTTCCTCGAATGTGCCGCAAATACCGGGATGGAGTGGCGTGGTGCACAGCTCAACGGGTGCCAGTTCACTCACGGCATGGTGCATTGCGTGATGTATACCGGCGTTCCATTGCGCTACCTGCTCGAAGAGGCGGGGGTGAAGACGAACGCGAAATGGATCATGCCGGAGGGGGCCGATGCCTCGGCCATGACCCGCTCGATCCCGCTGGAAAAAGCGTTGGATGATTGCCTTGTGGCCTTTGCCATGAATGGCGAGGCGCTGCGCCCGGAACAAGGGTATCCCCTGCGTATCGTCGTGCCCGGCTGGGAAGGCAATATGTGGGTCAAGTGGCTGCGCCGGATCGAAGTGGGCGACGAACCGTGGCATCATCGTGAGGAAACGTCGAAATACACGGACCTTCTCGAAGGCGGCAAGGCGCGCCGGTTTACGTGGGAGATGGATGTTAAATCCGTCATCACCAGCCCCAGTCCGCAGGCCCCGATTACGCATGGCAAAGGGCATACGGTCATCAGTGGTCTCGCATGGTCTGGGCGCGGTACCATCGACCGGGTCGATGTTAGCCTAGACGGTGGGCGCAATTGGCAAACCGCGCGTATCGATGGGCCGAGCCATGACAAGGCTTTGCATCGCTTCTATCACGAATTCGATTGGGATGGTTCGCCGCTGCTGCTGCAATCGCGGGCCGTCGATTCCGAAGGTTGGGTGCAGCCGACGAAGGATGCACTGCGGGCCGTGCGGGGGACCGAGAGCATCTATCACAATAACAGTATCCAGACATGGCATGTGCGTGATGGGGGGGAGGTCGAAAATGTCGAAGTCGGTTGATACTGTCATTTTGGTTGCCGCAGGGCTGCTCTGTGCTGTGCCCGCAATGGCCGATACGTTTGGCCTTGGGCGTCCCGCAACACAGGCGGAGATCGTGGCCTGGGATATCGACGTGCGGCCCGACGGTGAGGGCTTGCCCGAAGGACAGGGAACCGCTGTCGAAGGCGAAGAAATCTACGCCGAGCAATGCGCGGCTTGTCATGGTGATTTCGGCGAAGGGATCGATCGCTGGCCCGTGCTGGTGGGCGGCGTCGACACGCTGGAGAATGACCGGCCCGTCAAGACGATCGGTTCTTATTGGCCGTATGCATCGACGATTTGGGATTACGTCCACCGCGCGATGCCCTTTGGCGAGGCGCAATCGCTGGAGGATGATGAGGTCTACGCGATTACCGCCTATCTGCTCTACATGAACGATATCATCGAGGATGATGAAGCGGTTCTATCGCATGAAACCTTTGGCGATATCGTCATGCCGAATGCCGATGGGTTCATCCCTGATAATCGTGCCACGGTTGATGAGATGGTTGGCGGTGCGCCCTGTATGAAGGATTGTACGGCTGGCCCTGTCAGCGTCACGATGAGAGCGCGCGTCCTAGACGTGACCCCGGAGGACGAAAACTGAAGGGTATCGAAAAAAACTGTCGATTTATCGAAAAAATCAACGGTGCAATGGAACCAAAAGCGCCCTGCGCAGTTATGTCAATGTAACATGAAGAGATTGTTGTTTTAGGCAGCTTTCTCGTCTGTTCACCACCTGAACTCCCCCCTCTAATCCCGGATGGTTTTCCATCCGGGATTTTTTTGTTTCGAGGGATTGATCCGGGCAAATCGCAATTGGCTTTATAACGCTGGCGGCGATCACTGACCGCTCTGTTCCGGGCGTAGACCCGGAACCCGATAGGCGGAGCGCGGTTCTGCGAGGCTTCGGGGCTTCGCCCGGAGCAGAGTGGAAAATGAAAGCGGCTGGCGATTTCCGCAAGTGGCTTTATTCAAACTCCATCGCCTCGAAGACGCGACCGGCGTTGCGGGTGGCCAATTCTGTGAACGTGTCGAGGTGCTGATAGGGGGATTGATCGACGTAATAGGCTTCGGCCAATCCTTCATCCGCATCGATCACCTCTTGCACCTTTTCGCGCAGGTAGACGAGGTAGTCGTGGGTGTAGCGACGTACCTGAGCCATGTTCGTGGGGTGGCCATGGCCGGGGATGACGTAGAGCGCGCCGAGTGCCTCGAATTCGTCGTTCCACGTGTCGATCCACCCTGCGGTATCGGTGTCGTCGAAGATGGGGGGCAGGCGTTCGTGGAAGGCCATATCCCCGGCGATCACCAGCTTTTCCTCCGGTAGCCAAACCGAGATATCGCCGGGTGAATGGGCCGGGCCAAGGTGCAGGACTTCGATCTTGAATCGACCCTTAGAGACATCGACTGAATCGGAGAATGTGCGGTCGGGTGCGACGACTTCGGTGCCCTTGGCGCGCTCTTTCAACAGGGTCGCGTGGCGGTCGCGGCTGTCATAGCCGTCTTCATCGAAAGCCTCGGCGGCGTCTTCATGGGCGAGGATGGAGACGCCCTGTTCGGCCCAATAGCTGTTACCAAGGGCTGCGTGGCCCTGACCGTTTTCATTGATGACGAGGATGACGGGTTCGTTGGTGATACGCTTGATCTCGTCATGCAGCGCCTTTGCCAGCAGATAGGCGGCCCCGCCGTTGACGACGATGACGCCCTCGCCGGTGACGATGAAGCTGAGATTATTGTTGTGACCGGCATTGTCGTAGGTCGGCGGGGCGGTCGCACCGATGGCACTCCAGACATGGGGGATGACCTCGACCGGTTTGCTGTAGAGCAGGGAGCCGGGATACTGGTCGGGGATCGACTGATCGGCAAGGACGGGGCCGCCCGTCATTGCAGCCGCCGCCAAGGCAAGTATGGGCATTCGCATCACTCGGTCCTCCAATCATATTCAATAAATTAAATATACTGGCAGGTATGCGGTGAAGCCAATAGTTTACTTGGTGCCGAACAGACGGTCGCCTGCATCGCCCAAGCCCGGCACGATATAACCTTTATCGTTGAGTTTTTCGTCCATTGCGGCGGTGTAGACCGGCACGTCAGGGTGCGCGGCGTGGAAGGTTTCGTATCCTTCGGGGGCCGCGACGAGGGCGAGGAAGCGGATATCTTTGGCGCCGGTCTTCTTGACTTCGGCCACCGCCGCCGCCGCCGAGCCACCCGTCGCCAGCATCGGATCGACCACGACCGTCGTGCGCTCGCCCATGTTGTCGGGTAGCTTGCTGTAATAGCTGACCGGTTGCAGCGTCGTCGGATCGCGGTAGAGGCCGATATGGCCGACGCGGGCGACCGGGACGAGATCGAGCAGCCCTTGCAACAGGCCATCGCCCGCGCGCAGGACCGAGACGAAGCAGACCTTTTTGCCCTGTATCCGTCGCGCCTGCATCGGGCAGACGGGGGTTTCGATGTCGATCTTCTCCATCTTCAGATCGCGCAATACCTCGTAGGCGAGCAGCATCGAAATCTCGCGCAGGAGGCGGCGAAAGCTGGCGGTCGAGGCGGTTTTCTCGCGCATCAATGTGAGTTTGTGTTCGATGAGCGGATGATCGACGACGGTCAAGTTCTTGGTCATGCTGGCCTCCCAGAAAAAAGAACGCCCCGGAGCGATATCGCATCCGGGGCGGCGGTCAAGCAGTTCGGAGCGGATTTCTATTTCAGCGCGATATCAGTGATCTTGCTGGTCCATGCGCCTTCGGGGGCCTTGGTGATGACGGGGTCGGAATCCGCACTCATCAGCGAAATCACCGTGCGGGCGTAATCCTTGAAGTCGAGCGCGCCGTTTGATCCGGCGGTCAGCTTGGCGATTTCGCGCATCATGCGGCGTTGGTGTTTTTCGGTCTGAGCACCGGAGGCATCGTTATCCAGCACGATATCGGCGGCCTCGTCAGGGTTCTCTTCGGCGTATTTCCAGCCCTTCATCGAGGCGCGGACGAAGCGGGCCATCTTATCGACGAAGGCTTCGTCGCTGAGGTTTTCTTCCAACACGTAGATGCCGTCTTCGAGCGTCGAGACGCCCTCATCCTCGTATTTGAAGACCACCAGATCGTCGGGCGAGAGGCCCGCATCGATCACCTGCCAATACTCGTTATAGGTCATGGTCGAGACGCAATCGGCTTGCTTCTGGAGCAAGGGGTCGACGTTAAAGCCCTGTTTCAGAACCTCGACACCATCGTCGCTGCCATCCGTGGGAATGCCGAGCTGGCTCATCCAGTTGAGGAACGGGTATTCATTGCCAAAGAACCAGACACCGAGCGTTTTGCCGCGAAAGTCTTCGGGCGAGGTGATGCCGGTTTCCTTGCGGCAGGTCAGCATCATGCCGGAGGATTTGAATGGTTGGGCGATATTGACCAGAGGCACGCCTTTTTCTCGGCTGGCCAGCGCCGAGGGCATCCAATCGAGGACGACATCGGCACCGCCGCCCGCGATAACCTGAGCGGGGGCGATGTCCGGGCCGCCAGGCTTGATCTCGACGTCCAGCCCTTCTTCCTCGTAGAAGCCTTTATCGGCGGCGACGTAGTATCCGGCGAACTGTGCTTGCGTGACCCATTTGAGCTGTAGCGTAACTTTGTCGGCGGCCTGCGCGGCGAAGCCGGTGGCGGCAAGGGCGGCGGCCAATGCGATGGTTCCGAGTTTCATGGTGGTCTCCCCGATCAATTTACCGAGGTATAGAACACCGAACGCGCGAAGGCCGCCACGGTTTTCTTTAACGCATTGCTACCGTTTACGCAGGGATCGGGCAGATTACGTAATGCTTTCGCACGTATTTTTCGACATGCCAGACGGGTTGCAGGCCGTTATCCATCACGAACGAATCACCTGCCTTGACGGTGTAGCTTTCGCCGCCCGGTATCTCGATCCGCGCTTCCCCTTCAACGATGTGGCAAAATTCGATCTGGTCGTTCATCGGTCCGCGAAAGACCCCGGCGGCGCAGTCCCACATGCCGGATTTGAAGGTTTCGTTCCCGCCGACAAAGTGGCTCCAGACATTTTGGTCGGGCGAGCCGGCGATGATGTCTTCGGCGGCGACGTCGCGTTTGACGGGTTGGGTCGTCTGATCGGCGAATTTGATAAAGCGCATTGGTATCTCTTTTGTTGTGAGAGGCATTGGATTCAGGAGCGCATCGACGGATGCCAGAACGTCACCGCGCGTTCGATGAGGCTTACTAACCCGTAGAACATAGACCCTGCCAGTGCCGCCACTGCGATTTCGGCCCAGACCATGTCGATATTCATCCGTCCTACCTCCGTCGAGATGCGAAAGCCCATGCCGACGGTAGGGGTGCCGAAGAATTCGGCGACGATGGCCCCGATCAGCGCGAGGGTGGAGCAGATCTTCAGGCCGTTGAAGATGAAGGGCATGGCGGCGGGCAGGCGTAGTTTCAGCAGGTTCTGGCGGTAGGTGCCCGCGTAGGTGCGCATCAGGTCGCGCTGCATGGCGTCGGAGGCGCGCAATCCTTCGACCGTGTTCACGAGCATGGGGAAGAAACACATGACGACGACCACCGCCGCCTTTGAATGCCAATCGAAGCCGAACCACATCACCATGATCGGCGCGATGCCGATGATGGGCAGGGCGGCGACGAAATTGCCGACGGGGACCAATCCTTTTTGCAGGAAGGGCGAGCGGTCGATGGCCAAGGCGGTGAGGAAGGCGGCTCCGCAGCCCATGACGTAGCCCGCGAGGGCGGATTTCAGGAAGGTCTGCACGAAATCGGCGCGCAGGATGGGAAGGGAATTTATCAGCCGCTCCCAGATCATGCTGGGTGGGGGCAGCAGGACGGTGGGAATATCGGCCCCCCGCGCGATGCCTTCCCACAGGACGAGAAGGGTGACGCCGAAGAGGGTGGGGACGAATAGGCGCACGGCTCTCGAATGGGGGTAGCGGTTCGCAAGCCAGACGTTGAGCGCCCATGCCGCGATCCAGAAGGCGAGTGCGCCGGTGATGAGGAACCAGTTCATCGCGCGAACCCCATACGCCGCTCCACGATGCGGCCTATTATTCCGACGATGGCGACTAGCGAGGCAGCGAGTATGGCGGCGGCGATGAGGGCGGACCAAATCTGGATGGTCTGGCCGTAATAGCTGCCCGCCAGCAGACGCGCGCCCAAGCCTGCGACGGCACCCGTCGGTAGCTCTCCGACGATGGCCCCGACGAGGCTAGCGGCGATGGCGACTTTCATCGAGGTGAAGAGGTAGGGCATGGAGGCGGGAAGGCGCAGTTTCCAGAATGTCTGGTTGGCGCTGGCGTTATAGGTGCGCATCAGATCGGTCTGGAGGGCATCGGGCGAGCGCAATCCCTTCACCATCCCCACGACGATGGGGAAGAAGGCGAGATAGGTGGAGATGAAGGCTTTCGGCAACAATCCGCTGATCCCGACGGCATTCAGGACGACGATGATCATCGGAGCAATGGCGAGGATGGGGATGGTCTGGCTGGCGATGACCCACGGCATCACGCTCATGTCCATCGCCCGGTTGTAGACGATGCCGATGGCCAGCGCCATGCCGAGGATGGTGCCAAACAGAAAGCCGAGCAGGGTGGCCGACAGCGTGATCCAGCCGTGATAGACGAGGCTGCGCTTGGAGGTGATCTTCTTCTCGACGGTGGTTTTCCAGATTTCCTGCGCAACCTGATGCGGGGCGGGCAGGACGGGGCGTTCCTGCGCCATCGTGTTGGCGAGGGCGTCGGTGAGGACGAATTCGACACCTGCACGCTCCGCCTGATCGCGCTCCCATTGCAGGTTCATGGTGGCGGCGGCGATGTACCAGATGACGAAAATCGCGGCGACGATGGTGAGTACGGGCAGTGCCGCGCCCCTCGCGCGGGTTAACATGCCGAGGCGCTTGGTCATTTGGCAACGCCTCTCCAATGTGATATTTCAAAGCTATGGATGACGTATTCGACATCGTGGCGTCGTGGGACGCCGAGGCGGAATGTTGGATCGCGGTCTGCGATGCCCTGCCGCTCGCGACCGAAGCGCCCACTCTCCAAACGCTGCACGAGCGTGTCAATGCGATTATTCCGGAAATCGCGACGTTGAATGGGCATGAGGGCGGTACGTTCAGGCTTGTGACCGAGCCGGCACCCCTCATCGCCGCCGAATAGATGGTCAAGAGATACGAGAAAGACTTCAAGATCGTTCTCTCGGATGCCGGATGCATCTTCGTTCGGTACGGCAAGGGCAGTCACGAAATCTGGTACAGCCCCGTAGTGGATGCGCATTTCGTGGTGTCTCGCACAATCCTGAGCCGACACACGGCGAATGCCATTTTGCGTCAAGCCGGTCTGCCGAAAGCCTTCTGATGCTTCAGTCATAGCTATG
>CALJIU010000295.1 GCA_937974055.1 uncultured Neomegalonema sp.
ATCGGCGGCAGCGCCGAGGAAGACGCCGCGCAATTCCTGAAAGACGAAGCCGCAAAAGGGCGCAAGAAGCCCGTCGCCGGGTTCATCGCCGGTCGTACGGCCCCCCCCGGACGCACGATGGGCCATGCGGGCGCGATCGTATCGGGCGGCAAGGGCGGCGCGGAAGACAAGATCGAGGCCATGCGCTCCGCCGGGGTGATCGTCTCGGAAAACCCCGCCGGTCTGGGCGAGGCGCTGATCGAAGCGATTGGCTGAACCTCAGATACGTTGACCTGAAGCCCTCTCCCCGTCTGCGGGGGGAGGGTTGGGAGGGGTCTTGCCGAACTTACACTGGTCCGGGCTGCACCACCCCCACCCCGGCCCGCCCCCGCAAGCGGGAGAGGGAGAAGAAGCCGTACCGAGCGGACATGATAAGACAGAACGAAGCGCAGCGATTTGTCACCGGATTGCGGGCTGCGCGGGGATTACCCCCGAAACAACGCCGCTAAAGAGGAGGACAGACCTGTGACAAAACCCCTGCATCCCCGCACGCGCATGATCCATGACGGTTCCGACCGGCGTGGCTTTGGCGAGATGTCCGAGGCGCTCTACCTGACCCAAGGGTTCGCGTATGACAGTGCCGAAACGGCGGAGGCCCGCTTCGATGGGTCGGACCCCGGCTATGTCTACGCCCGGTACGGCAATCCCACGGTCGGCATGTTCGAGGAACGGCTTGCGTCGCTGGAAGGGGCCGAGGCGTGCTTTGCGATGGCGTCGGGCATGGCGGCGGTCAATGCAGCGATGTTCTCGCAGTTGAAGGCGGGCGACCATGTGGTTGCGGCCCGCGCCCTGTTCGGATCGTGCCATTACATCGTCGATAGTCTGCTGCCCCGCTTTGGCGTGCAGACGACGCTGGTGGATGGCCGCGACCTTGACCAATGGCGGGCGGCGATGCGGGGGGAGACGAAGCTGTGCTTCCTGGAATCGCCGTCAAACCCCACGCTGGAAATCATCGACATCGCCGCCGTGGCCGAAATCGCCCATGCGGGCGGGGCAAAGCTGATCGTGGATAATGTCTTCGCCACGCCCTGTTTTCAGCATCCGCTGGAATTGGGGGCCGATCTGGTGATGTATTCGACCACCAAGCATATCGACGGTCAGGGCCGCTGTCTGGGCGGCGCGCTGCTGGGCGATGCCGAGACGATACGTGGGCCGGTGATGGAGTACATGAAGCATACCGGCGCGGCGCTGTCGCCGTTCAACGCTTGGGTGATGCTCAAGGGCTTGGAGACGATCCACCTGCGCTGTGACGCGCAGGCCCGCAATGCGGAGGCGATTGCGCGGCATTTATCGGCGCATGGGGCGGTAAAGCGGGCGCTGTACCCTGCCCTGCCCGACCATCCGCAGCATGATCTGGCGATGCGCCAGATGGAGCGGGGTGGCACGGTGGTGGCGCTGGAACTGGCCGATAAGCGGGCGGCGTTCGCGTTTATCAACGCGCTGAAAATCGCGAAGATCTCGAACAATCTAGGCGATGCGAAGACCATCGTGACCCATCCGACAACCACGACACATCAGCGGATGACCGAAGACGACCGGCTGGCGCTGGGCATCACGCCGGGGTTGATCCGCATGTCGGTCGGGCTGGAGGATACCGACGATCTGCTCGCCGATATCGACCGGGGGTTGGCGGCGGCTGGCTAGCGCGACGCGAACCGAATTTTGAGCAACCTTTAGCGGCGCGAGCGGCTGGGGCGGGGGATGCCGCGATTTCGCGAGGTACGATTTGGCCTGTTGGAAGACTGGCTGATGAGCTGTTCCTCGATGGTCCGTTGTTTTGCGCTGCTGCTGCTCGTCCGCGCGCTGGATGGACTCGGTGCAGTAGTCGCGCTGGCGGAACGCGGTGTCCCTCTGCTGCTTGATTGCTGCTGAGTGTTGACGTCAGACCGACGCTGGGCACGTGCGACGCGGCCACTGCGGCGGCTGTCGGAGTAGCCCTTGTACCTGCTGCCCTTGTAGCGTTTGCGGTGGTAGTAATAGTCGTCGTCATAATACCGGCTGCCGTAGATCGACACACCAAAGGATGCGACGCCGTAGGGATACGGGTCGTAATAGGCGGGGTAGACCGGCGCGGCGGCGTAATAGGGGGCTGGGGCGTATGCTGGCACGGCTTCGGAATAGGCAGGCTGGGCCGGAACCACTACGCCACCGGGGGCGGGCGCGACGCACCCGGCGAGCAGGCCAACAAGGCCCAATCCTGCGACGGCGCGCATCGTTCTAGAGATCATGATCATCGGCCAGCGTCCTTCTCGAATGTCCTGTCGATACCATATAGCGAAGAAGGCGGCGAAATCACGGCTAGATTGATTTTCGTTTCATTTTGGGATTTTCAACGGTCTGGCGAGATACGTAAAAGCTGCACTATAACAATAATTTCGCGCATTTAGTGTATTGATATCATCGGGCTTCAACTCTGATTTTCCTATAACGGAAGCGCAAAAGAGTGATCGTGAAGACCGTGAGAAGGCCATATGCGGCAAACGAAAAACCCCCACCAGTCACCCGGCGGAGGCTCTATTTTTTGAAAAGCGGCGCGATTATACCAGTGGCGGAAATCACTGACCGTTTTCACTTTTCCACTCTGCTCCGGGCGAAGACCCGGAGCGTGGCAGAACCGCGCTCCGCCTATCGGGGTTCCGGGTCTGCGCCCGGAACAGAGCGGTTAGTGATCGCTGCCCTAGTGGATTGTTTCGAACGAAACGAACCCACTCGTTTTTTGTTTGGTGGATCAACTTATCTCGACATTTGAATGAGATAGTAGAAAGTTGCTGCAAACTCATCGGGGTTCAAATGTCTCGGTCGATCCACTAGCTGCGCAGGACGCCCAGCGTTTCGGCGATGTTGGCGTTGGTGTCGCGCAACTCGAACCGGATGCGGTCCATGCCGGTGAGGCCGAGGGTGGTGCCTTCGGTCACGCGCTGACCTTGCGCGACCACCGCACCGCTGAGGCCGAGGGTCAGGCTGCGCCAGCCATCGTCATGCTCGATCACGATGAGATAGCCGCGCGGGCCATTCTCGACATGCACGACACGGCCCCCTGCCGATGCCTTGACCGATTCACCGAAGCCAGCCTCGATTTCGATCTGGCCGGCGCTGAGGCGGTAAACCTCGCCATGCACGGGCCATGCGTAGCTGGGCGTGGCGGTGCGGGCAACCGGCGTGGGTGCGGGATCGTAGTAGGAGACTGGTGCCTCGGCGACCGGCGGCACGGATGCCATCAGGCCCATGCTGGGGGAGGAGAACCGCTCAACCGGGGTCATGTCGGTATGACCGCGCAGGGCTGCGCCCGCTTCGGCACTGATGATCGGCATGGAGCCGCCACCGCCTTCGCGCCCCTTATACATCTGCGCGATTTCGGCGAGGTCGAGCATCTCGACGCTCTGATCCGTCAGGTCGCGGGTGTAGGTGCTGCCGGTGGCCTGTTCGATATCGGCCTGAGCCGTTTTGAGGACGACGATGGGCGCATCGCCGAGGGTGTCGGGACCACCCGTGTACAATTCACCATCGGGGATGGCGAGGGTGTTGCCCGGATAGATGGTGCCACCCAGTTCGATGCCGTTCCTCTGCGCAATGAATTGCGGTGGAATGCCATACTGGCGGGCGATGCTGTAAAGGGTATCGCCGGACTGAACCATATGGCTACGCGCGGCAGCGGTGCCGCCGAAAGTGGTCGCGACGCTGGCCTGTTCGAGCGGCATGTCGCTGTAGAAATCGGGGGCGGCGACGGGCGCGGGCGGCTCAAATGCCACGAATTGCGGGGTGAACTGCACCGGCGGCGCTTGCGAGATCAGCGCATCGTCGGCGGCGGGGCCGAACTCGTAGGGCGGGTAGAAACCGGGGGGCAAGGCATCGTAGGGGCGCACGTATTGCTCGGACGCGATGGGCCGGGTCAATTCGAGGCCGCCGCCAGCCGAGGGTGCCGGGGTACGCAGCGTCTGTGCGGGCGCTGAGGGGACGGCGTTGGGCATCGGCAAGGCCGCCTGCTGCACGGTGCCATCCGTCTGCTCTTTGCGCAGGTCGAAATATTTGGTGACCGCCGCAACGTCATCGCGGGCGGGTTGATCCCAACCGGCGAAGTCCTCGGCGGGGGCTTCCATCATGTCGAGCGGGGTGCTCTCGATGCTGGAAACGGTCGGGGTGTAGACCGGCGCGGCATAGGCGACGGGCTGTTCTACCGTGGTGGCGTCGCCGCCATCCGCGATGTTTGCGTAATCGTTGCCCACGAAGGCCGGGGGCGCGACGGGGGCAGGCGCGGCGCGCATTTCGGGCGCGGGCAAGGGCGATGCTTCGATGACGGTCAGCGGCTCGTCATAAGGGACCGGCTCGGCCATCGGAGCCGCTTGGACCATTGCAGGGGGAGCCGGGGTGTATTGCGGCGCGGCATAGCCCTGCGGGGCGGGTGTGTATCGGGGCGCGGCGTCCATCGCGCCGAGCGAGATCGACCCTGCACCGGGGGCGAGGGACGCGGTCTGGGTGCCGCCGTACTGACCACCGCCCGCATAGCCGCCAACGTCGATGAAGCCGTCGCTGCGCAGAATCGTTTCATCCGTCAGCGTATCGCCCTGCACAACCGATCCGAAGGTCGGGATGCTCTGCGGCAAGGGCTGCGCGTATCCACCATAGGACGGCGCGAGCGAGGCGACCTGATTGGTCGGCGCATCGAAATAGGCGAGCTGATTCTGGGCGGGCGCGGCGTTGTTGAACGACGGCGTCGTGTAACCTTGCGTGGACCGATAGACCGGCAGGCCGGAGGCGGCGCTGTACGCCTGGGGCGCGTTGCCCGCGTAGCTGCCGCTGAGATCGACGGTGGCGTAGGTAGCGGGTTGTGAACAGCCAGCCAGAAGGCCCATGACTGCGATGACACTGACGGACGCATAGGCCCGGCTGAAGCCGTTGGGACGCGACATATGTGAAACCCTTTCACCGATAAGACGTGCTCAGTAAAGTCTACGCAGACTAAGAAAGGCTTAAATCATCGTAATCCACAAATGGGATTTTTTTACACGGAACCGTCCAATAGTGGCACGAAGCGCACAGGTATTAGCTCATCGTAGTTAAAGCCGTCTTCGGTTCGGGTTACTTTGATGAGCTGTTGCTCGTCGCCCTCGTCGCCCACGGGCAGGATCATGATGCCGCCGACGCGCAGTTGATCGAGCAGCGCGCGGGGCGGGTCTTCGGCGGCGGCGGCGACCATGATGCGGTCAAAAGGGGCGTGCATAGGCCAGCCGTCGGAGCCGTCGCCGTGGGTGAGAATGACGTTCTCGATGCCGAGGGCGCGCAGGCGGCTAGTGGCCTGATCTGCCAGCGTTCTGTGGCGTTCGAGCGCGTAGACGCGGCGGCTGAGGCCCGCGAGGATAGCGGTCTGGTAGCCGGAGCCTGCGCCGACCTCCAGCACCTTGGATCGGGTGGTGAGGTCGAGTTCCTGCGTCATCAGGCCGACGACCGAAGGCTGGCTGATCGTCTGGGCGCAGGCGATGGGCAGGGGCAGGTTGTCATAGGCGCGGGCGGCGAAATGCGGCTCGACGAAGTTTTCGCGCGGGGTGCGGGCCATCACGTCGAGGACACGGGGATCGGTGACGCCGTCGCGGCGCAGCGTCTCGACAAAAGCGTCGATGGTTTCGGGCGAGGCGGTCTGCTTCATGCCGTCAGCGCGTCCCGCAGGGGGCCAAGGGCGGCGGCGTCGGTGAAATCGGCGCGAATCGGGGTGACGCTGATCTGACGGGCGGCCATCGCGCCGAGGTCGGTATCGGCGGGGGCGTTGCCTGCATCGCGGGTGAAGCGGACCCAGTGGTA
>CALJIU010000296.1 GCA_937974055.1 uncultured Neomegalonema sp.
GCGGTGGCAGTCCCAGGCTCTCCCACGGTTGTTGCCAAGGGCCGGACGGGCGCTGCCACCGCGCGCCGGGGCGGGTGGCCTCCCACCCCGGCGCAGACCGATCTTCAACAGAACGACCATGCAAATCCACATACAAGGGCTGAAGAGGAGACGCAGACTGCGCCCAAGCTGGCAGTGTGACACTCAATGTCACCAGCCATAGAGCCATGATCCGCTTCATCACTGGTCTCCTCTTCAGTTGCCCGTCCTATTCAGGAAGTGGATTATCCCCGATCAGGAACTCCCGCTTGCGATGTACTTGCGGAGTATACACACTTTTTGTTCCGTCTACCCCAGAAAAATCAACCAACAGCCCTTCGCCTTCCATAACCGATTGATCGGAACGGAACGGCCCTGCCCAGAAGAGGAACTTTTCGTCATACTCTGCTTCGTAGTTGGAACTGGTTGGGCGCAGGATGATCTCACCACGGCGATTGAAGGCGAACATCTCCATTGCTGTCTCAGCTTTCACCGTCTCACGGTTATAGACATAGGCATCGAAGCGTGAGCGATTGATCCCGAACACATCAACCGTGACATAGAGAAGGGCAGTCGCCTCCGGATCGGTCGGAACCGTCACCTGAATCTCATTTAAGAGCAGGTAGTTCCGCACGAGTCCCATCAGAAGCGATGCATCGGATTTCGGGATACCGAGAACCTGATAGTCTCCAAGACCACGATATTGAAGCGTTGCCTCAGCTTTCCCATAGGCTCCTTTTTCACGGCGAGTTGAATTGCTGGCATCCCCAAGAACCTGAGTCCTTGTTGTGGTGGTCGAGTCAGACTCAGATGTTCCGCGCTCGGTAGTGTCAGAATTGGTGTCCGATTGTCCGTTTTCCGTCGAGTTGTTACCCGAAGTGCTACTATTCGAACTGTTTCCAGAGCTGGTCTCTGTACTGCTGTTGCTTCCGTTCGTGTTGGATGAATTCGTTCCATTGGTGGAAGAGTTTCCAGCCGTGTTAGAGGTGCTGGAACCGTTGGTCGTTGTTGTTCCCGTCGAGTTGGAGCTACTATTCCCATTGGTCGTTGAGGTGTTGGTGCCGCTCTGGTTCGTGTTCGAGGAGCCATTTGTCGAAGATGTATTGGTTCCAGAACCGTTAGTCGTGCTTGTTCCTGTTGAGTTGGAACTGTTACTCCCGTTGGTCGTTGAGGTGTTGGTGCCGCTCTGGTTCGTGTCGGACGAACCATTCGTCGAAGACGTATTGGTTCCAGAGCTGTTGGTTGTACTGTTACCAGTTCCGCTCGATGAGCTTGTGCTGTCGGTTGTAGATGAATTAGTCCCCATACTCGACGAAGAACTATCGGTTGTGGAGGTGTTCGTCCCTGAGCCGCTGCTCATTGAGTTATTCGTTCCCGTCTGAGTGCCAGAGGAACTGCCATTTTGTGTCGTCGTAATTCCACTAGTCGAGGTTGTAGTGTTGGAACTTCCAGTTGAATTTACGGTCGAGCCCCCACTGCCATTAGAGTTGCTAGTGCTTGAACCATCGGTCGTGCTGCTGGCTGACCCCGTTTGATCAGAGCTTCCAGTGCTTGTCGAACTACCGTCGCTATTCGATGAATTGGTTGAATTAGTTGTAGAAGTACCGGTACTCGAACCATTCGTATTAGAGCTGTTTGTCGTATTAGAAGTCAGGGCATTGCTCCCATTTGTCGTGGAGCTATTCGTACCGTTCGTGTTGCTACTTGAGTCAGTTGATGATGTATTCGTGTTGGAGCCGTTCGTATTAGAGGTATTTGTCGTATTAGACGTCAGGGTATTACTGCCATTTGTCGTGGAGCTATTCGTACCGTTCGTGTTGCTGGTAGAATCGGTCGTAGCAGTGTTTGTGCCTGAACCCGTAGAAACGCTGTTGGTGTTAGAGCTGTTAGCGCCATTGGTGTTAGAACTATTGGTACCGTTGACCGTCGAGAAGCCGTTTGTTACTCCGTTGGAATTCACAAAACCGCTCTGAGAACCAGTCACCACATTTGATGTAGCTGCAACAGTATTAGCTGTTGAACCAGAGCTCACATTCGTAAACGTGCTAGAGCTGTTTACGAGGTCAAATACCTGAAACTGACTGGTACTCGAAACCACTGGCGAAACCATCAATCCTCCAGCAAGCTGCCCCATCAAATTGAAGCGCCCTCCTGAAATATTCCCACCTCCTTCATCCGAGATCAGGTCATAAACGATTGCGACTTTATGGCCACGAAGCGCACTCACATCGATAGACATGAGAGTTGCGCGGATCGAAGCCGATACCAGTCGTTGCTCGACTGAAAAGCGCTTTCCACCCCCATGTGCTGGAATACCCGTTAAAGTCCCACACCCAGAAAGCACCATTGCACTTGATGATAAAAGTGCGCACAAAAGCCGCGATATTTTTCGCATATTATTCAATCCCCATTGAAGCCCTGTGTGTCCCCATCGATCACAGGACTTCAAAAGTATTCACAGTGCATCAATGCACTCAACCCTTAATTGTGTTATTATTTGAGAACTATTTCTATAATATGTCTCATTATCAGACAAAATACTATTTTAACGCCATTAAAATTATTTGTGAGCAACCCAGAGGTGAAGCAATATCAGTTAATCTTGAAAACACCCAGTGAGAGTAAAGAAAGAAAAAATTTCTCATAAAAGTTGAATTGTGCCATGGAACCATTCCAAGCACATTTCGGGGATATTGCGTGTTGATCCAGTTTATCCTTTTGGCGATAGCGGTCTACGCAGTCGCTCTAATTGCTGTTGCATTCCTAAACCGCCTTCTCTGGGTGTTCTCGGGCGTTTTCTTCCTACTCGATGAGCTGATGTGGTTCGCCTACAATCCTCTCCGATCCTTTATGAAGAAACGGGATGCTCGATACAATCGGGTGGGATTTTGGGCTTTCTCGCTCCTGCTGGTCAAACCCGTATGGCAATTGACGGTATGGGTTTTGACCACGCCACTGCGGATTATCTCGGCGCTTTATTTCGATGTGCTGGTCTACCTCTTTATCATGATCAGCGACTCCGTAAGTGAGCTCGTGAACCCCAAACTCGGGGCCATGCGCTTCAAGAAGGGCTTTGCCTATCTCTGGCGCTGGATCGTATTTCTGCCCTATCGCATGGTCTGGCTCGTGACCAAAAACAGCCTCGCGATCGTCGATTCCGTGATGATGCTCATCATCTCGACGGTATGGCCTACCTTCACGATGTATCACGGCACCTCGAAGGATAATGTCGTGAACATCACCCGCGAAGGGCGGTGGCTGGTCGGGCCAGGAAACTACGGGGGATCGGGGATATATTTCGGTCGATCTCCACGGGTGGCGATTTCTTACGCGAAGGGTAGCAGACATAGCGATCAGGGCAGGGTGATCATCGCCCGCGTGACGCTTTCGATGCTGCGAAACTGTGCGACCTTACCCGAAACAACCCGCAAAAATGCTGCCAGTCCCGGTGATGGGGGACGGCGGCTCGCCCAAGCTATCAAATTTCCCTACTACGCGACCGAGTTCTGGAAATCTGGCGATAAATGGTGGGAATATTGCCTGGTGCAAGGTGGCAGGGATGGGGAGTTTATCAGCTCCTGGCGCATTCGCCCGATTGGCTATGTTCATATTACCGGAGAGAATTCCCTGAGCGGGAAGCTCGAGCGGCTTTGGGGCGGCAAAGCCCATTATTGTCTGAACGGAACGAATATCGCCATGACACTCCTGTCGGTCGGGGCGATGGTCTGGTTGCTGAACCAGCTCCCCGGCATTGTCCATTACATGTACTGGGGCCTTATTTGATCCGTGTCAGGGCATCATAGGCATTCTTCACCTCGATAAACGCGGCCATCGATCCGCCTGTATCGGGGTGGGTGTCCTTGGCCCTGCGCCGGAACGCGGCCTTGATCTGATCGGGGTCATAGCTACCATTCGGATCAAGCCCCAGGACAACAAGATACTGCTTGCGAAACCGCTCTTCTGGCGTTTCCTGGCGCTGCCCCCCGGTGGATCGCTGGCTCGAACCCTGGCCTCGGTTGCGAGAGCCAGCACCTGACCGCTTATCTCGAACCTTTTCTTTTTCACCAGCAGGTTTGCGGCGCTTGCCAGTGTTGAAACGCGAGCCCCGGCTCGATCCTCCCCCGGCACTGCGTCCTCCATCATCATCGCGGGGTTTCTTGCGTCCCCGGCGTTGATCGGCGTCCTTGCGCCATCCCTGCTGTGTTTGGCTTTGCCCTGCACTACCTGCGGCTTGCCTTGCCTGGGCCGCTTCCCGTCGGGCAGCGTCGAGCTGACGCTTCAGCTCCTCGATCTCAGCATCCTTCGCGCTCTCAGCGGCGCGAATATCTGCGTAGGCTTTGCGATGCCGGAACGCGAACAGGATATCGCCCAGGTTCTGCGCCCAGCCAAACACATCAAAAATCAGGCGGTGATGGTTACTCAAGACGCCCAACCCAAAGACCACCGAAATGATCCCGAGCTGACTCAGGGGCTCGAGGATAAACACCGCCAGATAGCAGAGCGCCAGCACCTTCCAGATGTTGATATTGACCGTCAGCTTCCCGAGGAATTTCCCCAGAAAATAGAAGATCAGGAGCAGCATCAGAAAAGCGGGATTAAAGAGCGCTGTGAAAAACCAGTTTATGCCGTCTGCGTCGGTGAACATCAGAGCGTCACGCGCTTGATCGGCGTGGCGAGCGACTGTGCCGGGATATGGGCAATACCGAAACGACGCGGAAGGCGTTTGAAGCGCCCATGCTGGAAATAGGGCATAGTCGCGATAATGCCGGGGTTCTGGTTTGCAGAAACCAGGACAGCCTCGGAATTCCCAATGCGCCGGATCGCATCGGCATTGAGGAGATTATACTCGTGCCGCTGGTGAGTGATTTCCTCGATGGTATTGCGGCGCGTCTCGATCACCTTGCCGGATATCGCCTCGAAGAAGCGCGCGGTTTCCTGATCGGAACCGGAATAGGCAAGGTAGGTGTTGAACCCGCCCTGAATCGAGAGGGCATAATCCCGGCCATAGCGCGCAGAAAGCTGCGCCAAGGATTGCAGCACGATAGAAAGGCTGACCTTGTAACCCCGGATCGTGTTGGCCACCGACACAAAGCTCGGGATGGTCGAATGCCCGAACTCATCATAGAGGATGTAGAGGGGCAGGGTGCTGCGATCCGGCATCCGGCGCATGGCGGCATTGAACACGGATCGGAAAAACACGCTCGTCCAGAAGCCGTAATATTCCGCGTGCTGCGCCGGGATGACGAAATACACCACCGTGCGTTCCGAGCGGATTGATTCCAGGGCAAAAGAGCTCGAGCTCGTCAATTCCACCAGGTTCTGATTAGTAAAAGCGCGCAGGGCTGTAAGGGCAGTAAGCGCAAAGCTCTGCACAGCATTGGGGTTTCCGGTCGTAGCTCCCTTCCATTCTTCCCAGAGCGTGGCGTCGGAAGGATTGGCGGGGTCATAGGCCCATTGGATTACGAAATCATCGAGCGGTGCGCCATCGGCCCCGAAATTCTGCAAGAGGTAATAGAGATTCCCGAGGGTGTAATGGGTGGGATCTACAGTGCCGGCGCGCCTCAAAAGCTTCAGGAGCACGGATACCAAGCGCGTGGCCCCATTATCCCAGATGGCTTCCTTTGAAGCTCCTGCGCCCGCTTTGACGAGAATTTCAGCGATCTGCTCGATCTCGATATCGGAACGGGCCTCGAGGAGGGGATTGAAGCGCGAGGAATGGGCAAGGTCTTCGGGATTGATGACAATTACCCGATAGCCCTGGGACTGCATAAAACCCGATGTAGCCTCGAACACCTCCCCCTTGGGATCGTTCACGACGATGGAACAACGACGTTTCGCCTTATCCAGAACATTGGGAATAATATAGCGACTGGTTTTCCCCGCACCGACACGGGCAATCACGCATACATTCTGGAAACTCTCGGCCTCGGAAAACCGTCCCTTATTCCCATCGATTAAAAGCCCTCGATTGCCTGCATCAAGGAGGTTGGAGGTTTCGGTTTTGGTGAGAAGCCGCGCCCCTTCCTTCTGTTTGAGATATTTCCCAAACACGAGGGCATAGGCGGCATTAGTGCCCAGGTCTCTCATCCATCTGCCGAACACGATGATCTTTCTTCAAAAGCTGCGTTTCATAATCAGGGCGGTTTCTACGGGTAAAATGCGTGAGGAGATATAGGTAGCGGCTCTGTACGCCTGCCAGCGTGCCGCGCACGGCAAGCCGGACGGTAGCGGTCAGGTCGCGTAAACTGCGCGATCAGCGCTCATGGTCTTCATCGCGATCCGGGCCGAATATGGCAGTGCGCGCAGCGCGGATTGATTGCTTCCACCCCTTCTGCACCTCTGAGAGGGGATCGGGCTCCGCCTCGGGCGCGACCTGCGGAGTATCTTCGTGATCCTCGTCGCGCTCTTCAGGGCTGCGTGCCTGGTTCATTGCTGTCTCCTCCTCGGGTTCAAGGACATCCCTGTCCTCTTTGGCATCATCAGGCCCGGATTCTGCCTCAAGATGCCGCTCGATATCCTGGGTAACACGCGCTTCAGCGCGGGATCGCCCATAATCCACCGCCCCGGCATCCGCGCTTTTTTCTTTTTCATCAGCACCGCGCGCAGCGCGCCGGTTATTGGTTTCAGATTTTGGCCCTGCCTCCGGCTGGGCCTCGCTTTCGGGTTCCGCTTTCGCCTCTGCGTGCTGCTGCTGCGGTTCATTGAGACGTTTCTCGATCAACACCGCCAGATCAGGATCGAGGGTTTTGATCCGATGCGGTTTGGTCGAATACTCATCGATCACCCGCGCAAAGACCTTTCCACGCGGCTCATGCCGGAAGCCTTGGGCGGCAAGAGCGGCCTCAAGGCTGTCTCGGTCGCCCGATGCCTCATATGCGGCCCTGAGACGCCCCAGAAGCGTCTCCTGACGGGATGGGGGCCGTCCGGTACGCCGCTCATGCTCAATAGCGCCACGCGAGCTCTTACGATCAGCACGCTTGCCAATGGCGAGCTGCTGCTCGAGCTGAGGGTAATGCTCCAGCACATGCGCCTCGAGCTGTACCTGGATTTCCCGAAACTGGCCCTTGGTCAGGCGAAAGCGTTTTTCCTCGCCTGCCCGGTTCGCAGAAATCATCAGGTGGAAATGGTAGGAATGATCCTTGTCCTGGTGCATTCCGCCATAACAGAGATTATCCGGGCAGCGGGCGGCGATATATTGCTGTACGATCCGGTGTAAGAGCTCATGCTGCTCTTTTGCCGAAATGCCCTGGGCGCGGGTGAGCGAAATAATCTCGTGATAGAGATACACCCCGTTTTTGCGGCGACGGAGCAAATGCCCATTGCGCTCGAATTCAGCGCGGATGCGATCCCGGCCACGCCCCATGAGATTATGCCGGATGCGGGTTTCTTCCTGGCCAAGCTCGCGGTCGATGTAATCCATCAACGCGCCGAAGCTTGGCTCCTTCCGGCTCATGGATTTGATTATCATGGGTCGTCCTCGCGGGGTGGTGACCCCGTACCGCCTGCCACCACGGCGGTGCTGATCGCTGCCCCAAGCCGGTGCTCCAAATCGGCGATATGGGCGAAGACTTCCTGCTCATCCAGCACGCGCGCAATCGTGTTCGAATGACGGGCCATTTGGTTCACGTTATTCGCGATGGTGCGGATGACACGGGAGAGCTCGGCAAGCTCTTCCGACACGGCGTCGGGCACCTCCATCGGCCTGTCCTCGTGGGCCTGCATCGTGCAGGCTTTCACGTAGGACGCCACCGGCATACCGGAGCGTTTTGCCGCCCGCTCGAGATCGCGATATTCAGCAAGCCCAAAGGTCAGACCCACACGCTTCGCTTGCGCGGCGTAGGTCTGGCGGTAGGCTTTCTGATACTCGCTTCGGTCTGTCATGGGGCGGCAAAAGAGGCTAAAAGGGTTCGAAGGGAAAGGTGCCAACTGAGCACTTTCCCTCGTGGGGTTCTTAGGGGCGATGCCCCTGAGCAAGATGCAGTTCGGCGAACAAGCGGAGCGACGTTCGTGACGAACATGCAATCTTGCCAAACGCGCAACACCACAATTATCGCGAAATTCCCAGACCTGTCAAAAGAAGCTGCTTCACGCGATCTTCACAGAGCGATTTTGCAAAATCGCGACGCCGCCAAAGGCGGGAAAAACACTGCTGATGAAAAAGAAAAAGACGGGGCGAGGGACGCCTATTCATGGCCAGTTGAAATCAAAAACGGGCTGTCGATCAGGCGGCGTTCCACCCTTCAAGGCTAACTTTCGCATTGATCTTCTGGGCAGCTTGAGCGGCCAAAAACCATCCCTGCGCCGAAGCAAGAGCATCACTCACTTTTCCAGGATGGGCTTCGAGGTAGGGCAGCATCTCAGCCGCGCGATATAACCCCCCCAATGAGGGGGGCGGGATCGGGCGTTTTTGTATCGCTTGGCGACTGACCTTCAAACGCGCAGCAACATCCGCCAAGCTGACAAGATCGGGTTTGACCTCACGAAGCTGCGCTCCGTTTGGCAGTGCAGAAAGAACCTGTGACACAGCAGCGCTTATGACAGCCTCAGCATCCACGCCGGAACGGGTAAAGCCCAAGGCCAGTACACCAGATGCGCCCAAGCCAATCACAGCATCGTCGCAACCGGCCTCAAAAATCGCATCGAGCAACGCGGCTTCATCGGGCGCTTTCGGCGGTAGGGCAACCACCAGATCAAACTCGAATGCCGTATCAGCCGTCATGGTCTTCACCCTTCACAAGACAGCCCTGAGCTTTTCTCAAAAGCTCACGCGCATGATTTTGCGGAACTCGTGGGGTACTCCAAACAGACATCCGACAGAACACTCCTGATCGGCACTCATTTCCCGCATTTGCAGGGCAAAGCACGAAACCCCAAGAATGGGCGCTTTTGCCTTTCGCTTCTTCGACAACCCAACCCATCGTCTCAAGCTCCGCAAGCGCGGCCTCTATCTCTTTGGTCGGATGCTTTGAGCGAGACATAACGTATCCTGAAACAGACTAGTTGTCAATCGACAACCAGTCTGTGGATAGCACATAGTGACGAGGGTGACAGTCAATCGCGGATCAGGAAATCATCAAGGCTTCCACCAGTGGCAAGCTCCTCGACAACCCATTTAGGCTTACGCCCGCGTCCCGTCCAAGTTTGCGATGCATCTGCTGGATTGCGATATTTAGGCGCAACGGTCTTCTTTTCCTTGGCGGCTTTCGAGCCGTCACCGAAGAGATCAGCCATATCGAAACCCTTGGATTTAGCCAATGCCGCCAGCTCATCCTTCACGGCATTCTTCTCTGCTTTCTCGCGCTCTGCGATTTTCTGCGGAATCATTGGCGCAATGGCCTTGAGTTCGGCGAGGCTCATTCTTTCGAGAGCGGCTTCCAGTTCGGCAATCTGCACGGGTATTTCCTTTTCGAGGGTGCTGAATGGTTATTGGCTCATCCGGTAAAACGCCAATAAGTGCAATATGTTTCTGATTGGGATACGGGAAACTCTATCCCCAAAGCGGTAAATCGAGTTGCTCGGGCCTTGCCGTATATCCTCTACGGGTCTTGACTACCTTGAAGGCGTTACAAGCGCTCAACGCAGCGCATTCGCTATCATAGAATACTGTCATGCCTTGCCCGCCTTGTTCTCCTATACGCCCCCACTCACGTAGGAACGCCCATTCGCCAAAGAGGGTGGGCTGAACGCTGAGAGCGTACCAACGCCAACGATTGCGGGCAGGGTCGATAGGTTCAAGGCGCATATACATGACGTAGAACAGGGTGGTTGCAACCGTTAACGGACGGTTGTAGCGTGAACGATGAAGCAGGGCGGCGCAAGCAGTGATGTGAAAGACCCGTAGTGCGGCTTATGGTAATTTTGACGTTACGTGATTTTAGATCGGCATTAGGAGTGCAAGTTGATACACAGGTTTAAAAAGTATATAATATTACTAATTGTTTGTATTTTTAATATAAACTCAGTTCTATCTAAAGACGCTGAGCCAATAAATTTTGATTTTATTGGAATTGCTAAAGGCATGGGCGCTATTCGCGTACTCACTCCAGAGCCATTTTTCATAATTAGTATCGATGGTGACGAGGTTTCTCAAACTGATTCAAATAAATTGTCTGAGTTCTATGTTAAAAAAGGCAAGCGAAGAGTGTTGGCGCTAAAAGAAACAGAAGATTATATCTTGATGTATAAAAGAGATATTTTTGTTCAATCAGGAAAATTATTCGTTTTGAATATTGGCGCCGAAGAAATTGAAAAAACAGAAAGCAAGAATAAAATTATAAAAGGGATGAATATACAGGCTTCAAAAGATAGAGATGTTGTTTATAGAGATTTTAAAGTTGCTGTATTTGAAAGAGGAATTAGCTTTTTAATGAGGAAAAAATATCAAAACAGCGTTCCATTCTCTTCATTGAAGGCGTGCTATGAACAATCAAAAAAAGAACCTCTGCTGAAAGAATTTCGCAAAGGGGGGTTGATGTGGAAAAATAGAAATAAAATATTAGAATTTGCAAAATTTGCAAGAAGTGATCAGGGTTTTAAGTATCTATCGGAGAAAGCAATTCTCTCTGTAAATTCAAAATCTTTCCAACTTTCATCGAAGTTAAGGGAGGCTTATAAAGACTCCACGGCTGAAAAAGAAAATCGGTATCCATATTATTCTCTAGAAGGCAATAATAGTGACAAATACTCAAAAGAGTATTTTTATGATATACGCTTAAACAGTGAAATTTCTACTTATCGCGATGATCTTTTCAAGATAATGAATAAAGATTCAAAAAAGCTAACAATGTGGTTTTCTAGAAGGGAGGCAGACTTATTTTATCCATCCACGACTTGGTGCAACGATCTTCAAATTGAAGCAAAAAAGGCATACTCAATGATAGAAAATTTATGGAGACAGAGTTTTCCGTAGAGAGCAATATTCAGCGTGGTAACGGTATACTTTAGCTTCAATATTAGTACAGCATCCCAAAACTGACAGATTTCCGATGCCGCTTAGCCGTGCGATTATATCCTTCGATGGTGGTGATCGACGCATGCCCCACCGTGCGCTGAATATCCTCGCCATGCAATCCGGCCTCGTAGGCTTGGGTAATGAAGGTCGCCCGCGCGGAGTGCGGCGTGATCACGTCCTGCCGGAAATCCCGCACCCGAAGCGTTCCCGGCTCAGAACAGCGCCCGCCGGTGTAAAAATACACATGGAGGATGGCGCGATCCCGCAGCCCTTGCAGGATGTCCGTATCGGGCGCATCGAGCATGGCGCGGACTGCTGCGGCGTGAGGGCCGGGGTTTTTCCACTTCCCAGCCCTGCATGGCCGGTCTTGGGGCGTTTGACCCCGGAAACCGGGTTCAAACGCAGAGCTGTTTGTCCGCCAGGAAGCGATAGAGTGACGACAGCGCAGAAAGCTGGTTGGCAATGGTGGCCTTAGACGCCCCGGAGGCACTCAGATGTTCCCGATAGGCGATCACATGCCCCTGAGAGACCCGATAGAGGTCGCGATACCCATGACCGCGATAAAATCCCCCACAGAGCGCCGGTAGCTTACCCGCGTATGCTGGACGTAAAGTTGGCGAGCCAAACACTCTCGACCGGCACAGCGGCCAGCACGTCGAAGGCGCGGGCCAGATCAACACCGTTCCCGGAAGCTGCAATGAGGTCGTTCATACGCCCTACTCTAACAGACAATATATTAGTCATAACCCCTTTTATGTTGCATATAAAACGCGCAATTTCCAATTCATGTGGGTGATTATTCTTGATGCGCCGGGGTCAGGGATGATGACAGAGAAATTTAATCTAAACGCTTCAAGTATTTTTTGAAAACCCACCCAACATCAATTCGATTTTCATGTATGTCGAAAGCCCTAACCTTAATCCATTTCCCTGATCGTTCAATCAATTCAACCTGTTGCCCTGGAACAAGATGTATAACATAATCCCCGGTAATTTTCTTCTTATCTTGATCCTTCTCGAAGGAGTTAAGTGGAACCACCCGATCTTTGACCACGTAATAAATGTGAAGTTCATCTTCGAACTCTGATTCAAGCTCTCCAATTCGGTCATTAATTTTGTCGATTTTTTCAATAATTGTTCTCTCAGATGCAGCAATTTCCTCTGAAGTGAGATCGGAAAGATAGAGCGGATATAAGATGGTAAAAACAACGAAGATAATATGGGGGCGAACGGTTTTCCAGCTTATCGTGGTGTCCACATAATTACTAATATAGTAAAGTAGTTGATCCAAGAGTCTTTCTATTTGAATAGCATCTACGAATTCAGTGGGATCATCCTTTGCATCTGCTTCCTGTTGTCGATGCATCTCACGGAGCATCTCTGCGAATTCATCGACAAATTCTTGATTTTCTGTGATAGAAATCAATCCGGAAACTTTGCCAATTACTGACTTATCGATTAAACTTTTTGAAATTAGTGTAGAAATCTGACTTTTTGATTTAATATTATTAGAAATGATTGACTTCTGAGTTTCCCTGATTGCAAGTGAGCTTGCTCTAATTTTGGAAAATTTTGAAAGCGAGTTAATTGAGTCAAGTTTCAGAACGGGGCTGAAATTTGAGTTCAATTTTGCGATACTGTTTGCATACGCACTGCCGATGTTGATCGATTTGATCGAATTTTGGGATAACAGCTTAGACAATTGATTTGTGGCTCTAAATTCTGCCAGCACGCCTCGATTAACGATTTGCGAGATTGAATTTATTGATTTGAGATGAGATCCTATGGCATTATTAATCGATTTCGGTGCCAGCGCCGCCTTCTTGATGTCGTTAAAAATTGAAGAGTGACTTGCTTTTGTCAAATCTTCTAACAAGGCTGAGAAATCTGATGCGATATAATTTTCATGGTCGCTGTTCAAAACGGCACCTCATTGGGGTGATTGGGAGAATGTCAAATGAGCTATGTTTGCTGCATCAACAGCAATGCCTATAACAGAAATATACAAGATGGAAAATTCTGAGATAACTATACCCCGAAGCGGAGCGGAGTCGAGACCGCTTGTAATGTTGGTTATTCATTAAAAGCCAACATTGTGGATATGCCCCAAACCCGCCCAAACACTGGAGTCTCGCATATCCGATTTGCGTCGATGTTGGCTTTGCTTCTATACTGCGTGTGAATCCAACATAATTTCCGTCGAAAACATGCCGCGCAAAAAACCATGGAACAAAGGCCGCACCGTCGGCCAGTCGAGACCCCTGAACCCCGATCAGGTCGATCTCATCCGTTTGATGTTCGACCAGCGCGCCAATTCGAAATCCACCCGCGATCTCGCCCTCTTCAATCTGGCGCTCGATAGCCAGCTCCGGGGCTGCGATCTTGTGACTTTGAAGGTCAGGGATGTTTCATCGCCTGAGCACGGCGTCTATGAGGTTGTGACGCTGCGCCAGCAAAAGGTGAGCGAGGGTGTCACTTTCCACCTCTCGGAGCGTACACGGGCCTCCCTTGAGCGCTGGATCATCGCCTCGGACAAGGTGGGCGCGTCTTGGCTCTTTACCGGCCTTACACGCGGCAAGGATCGTGCGATCAGCGTTGAGCAGTTCCGCAGGCTCGTAAAGGAATGGGTTTCCACTGCTGGCCTTGATCCCACGCATTACACTCCGCACTCCCTACGGCGCACCCAAGCGACCCACATCTACCGGGAGACCGGCAATCTGCGCGCCGCACAGCTCCTCCTCGGACATAAGAACATCCAGAACACCGTGCGCTATCTTGGTATTGACAAGGCCGACGCCCTCGAGATCGCGCGCAAATATCATCTGTGAAGCGTCTTCAATAGAAACTCTGATATTGACATCAGAAGTACAATCACGTTGCAGTAGTTCAAGCAAATTTCGTTCCTCCCAAAATAACAGTGCGTGGTAGGTTAATGTCACAGAGCAATTTCGAAATTTCTTCACTATCTGTCGAAAATTTATTTGGTGCATATTCGTATAACATTCAGGGTTTGAACTCAAATCCATCATATATCATTGGACCAAATGGAAGTGGTAAAACCACAATTTTGAACTTAATACACGCAATTTGTCAAAAAAATTGGGCATATATTTCTCGAATACGTTTCGATGCACTGAAGGTCAAAGTTTATGTGAAAAACAAAGCTTACATAATTCATTTTCAGAAGAACGAAAAAGGCAGCGTAGATTGGGATATATATCAAGAAAACGATACACCTCATTTCCATGAACTTGCAATGTTTCCAGAGGAATATTATTCTTTCTCAGTAAATCAGCGAGCTCGTTGGATACATAAAAATTTCTCCGAGGTCTCATTTGCATTTTGTGGAAGGCATTGGAAAGATGCTGAAAACCAGCACATGAATGCTAGCGTACTTGTAAAAAAATATGAAAAATCTTCACCGCCGCAAAACAATAGCACATCAACTCCAGAATTAATAGATATTTTGGAGTCATTTAAGACAAAGCTCATACCAGCAGATAGATTAGTTAAGTTCGAGCTTGAAAATAATGAAAATGAAGATGATCACACACATATAATGATGCATATTTCGCGCGCTATTCAATTAACAATTAATAGAAATTTCACACAAGCATTCCAATCAAAATTAAGCCTTGATAATGATTTTATTAACAGATGGCTAAAAGGAAACTTGGATCAACATTCTCAATTTGATTTATTTGACACAATTCGCGAAGTCAACGATTATGAGCAGTTAATGCGTGAATTTGGCTTTGAACCAAATCCAATTATTAATAATTTTAACGATAGTGAATTTGATGAAAAATCAATCCGCTTGTTAGGTTATTTTTTAAAATCAAGACTCGAAACATTCTCGAAATATGATGATAGTGTTGTGCAGCTAAGTTTATTTAAATCTATTGTTAATAATGCGCTGCAAAACAAGTGGCTTGAAATTAATTATCAAAATGGGATAACGGTAGAAACAAATTTACCAGATAAGCCGGATATAACAGATTTGTCATCTGGAGAACAGCAAATTATTTCTATGAATTATGAAATAATATTCAACTCCCCGCGAAACTCAATTGTTTTGCTCGATGAACCTGAGCTTTCAATGCACACAACTTGGCAAGAAAAATTTTCTTCTTCATTGAAAGAGATTTCAGAAATTAGGTCAGTTCAATTTATATGTGCCACGCACTCTCCAGCCATTTCTGCAGGTCAACGAGAAGCACTTATTCGCTTAAAGAATGTAGGATAAGTTATGTCTACAGTTCCTGATAAAGAGCTTGCTTTACACCAGTTTAATCCTATTGATCGAATCATCCATCTTTTCTCTGGAGGGGAGGGTGATATATATATTTTTCTTTTAGAGGGATATCACGACGAAATTGTATTTCGCAGAATATATGATCGAAAGAATGGATGCTTTTTTGTTTCACTTCCCGGACGCGCTGATTTACTTCAGTGCTTTAGAGCATTAGTCGATGAGTTGCCAAATCTTGATGAATCTGAAAAGCAGCGAATTATCCCTGTTTCTGATAGAGATTTTCTCGAGTTTGGAGTTGATACTTTATCAGAACCTCGTATTCAACGAACAGATTTTCATGATATTGACATAGATATCATTGAGTATGGAAAATTTAAGGAATCAATTAAGCGGCTTATTCCGAGTGAATCAAAGTTCGATCAGATTTTTCGAGATTCGTTGGAGCAATCACGCTGGAAGGGATTATTGCGTTTAACCAATGAGGTTCTGAATGCATCAATCAAATTTGATGATCTCACAAAATTGAAAAATCGGCACTTAAAGGATATAGAATCATGCATCAATTGGATTCTGAATTCGGAAGTGAACCGCAACCGTGGTATTGATTTTTCTGCGGTTAAATCGAAATTTTTCGAACTTAATGAACTTCACGCTAGCAGTGACACTCGGCAAATCTCTAGCGGTGTAGATTTCTTCGAGTTTCTCGCATTTCATTTCAATCATGCGCGGGATAATGACGTTGTGGGTTCACGCACTGAACGCGATATGACCATCCTTGCAGAGAGCTGTTATTCGGGAGCGGAGTTTGAAAAATCACAACTTCACGCTTCGATTGAGAAGCAAATGTCGGCTTCTTAAGTCGCCATGAACACTGTTACCAACATGGCAACCAGCCTATTTTAAGAACTTTTGTTCTCAAAGCTTTCCAATGATCGCAATGTTGGCTTATGTCCATAAGCGCACATATCGCTCAGATCGGTGTTGATTGGATGTACGTCATCACCTGTTCCACATTCAGTCACGCGATTGCTGCAAGCCCCTTGTCACGAACGAGGGAGAGAAGTTTGAGCGACGGCCCCGCCGGATTCTTCTCACCGCGCTCCCACTGACTGACGAGGCCAGTCGTCACGTTCAAGTAGCGGGCGAGAACGGCCTGACTCACCCTTTCGCGTTCGCGCAAGGCGCGGATGGCGTCCGGCGCGAGCGGCTCAACTGACGTCAAACACATGTCGTCGAAGCGTCTCAGAGTGCGCTTGTCCATTGTTCCGGCATCGTGAAGGTCCGAGGCCGCTTCATGGATCGCGGCCAAGGCATCGCTGCGATAGGTCTTCTCATTCGTCGCCATTGCATATCACCTCCAGCAATGCACCGGCATCGAGCGCTTTACCGATCCGGTCCTCGTCGTATTCCAGCAGTTCGGCTGCAAGGCTTCTGAACGCTTCCAGCTCAGCCTTGTCGATGTTGTCCTGAGCGTTCTTCGCAAACCCGTAGACGAAGATCGCCCTCTCCCCGATCCGGAACAGAAGGATCGTTCGGTAACCGCCCGACCGGCCCTCGCCCTTCCGGGCGATCCGCTGCTTGAGGACGTTTCCACCCAAGTCGGCATCGACGATACCCTTTCGGGCACGCGCGACGGCCTCACAGAGCATCGCGTCCGTTATTCTTTCCCGCCGTGCAAAGCGCGCAAACCATTTCGTAGCGAGAACCTGCACGTCGATCATTCCATCAATCTATAGCACTAAGTGTTATATTTCAAGAAAACTCGCCTACGTCCACATCTCTGCCGCGATATCCTGCTCTTCCTTCACAGTGGCGTTGATGCCGAACCCGTGGCACAGCCCCTTGAGACTGTGGTGGGGAGCATCCACGATCCCCGCCTCGCCACGCATTGAAAAAGCCCCCGCTGGGGGGCTTTTTGTCGTCGTCCTGGTCGATAGCGCAAGCGGCATCGATCAGAACCCAAAATCCATCTGCTCACCGGGCAACTGCACATCGAAGGATGGCGCGCTGTCCTCGGTCGGCTCGGATTGTGATGTGTCGGGCGCTGCCTCCTGCTCCGCTGGAGCGGGAGATGCATCGCCCTGCCCTGCTTCGGCATCACGGCGGGCAAGCCGTGCGCCCCAGAACCCCAGGTGATGCGCTGGTGTATGCCAGACTTCACGGGTCTCGAGGGTCAGCGAATTCCCGACGACAATCTCGGCGGGCACGTTCCACAGGCTGAGCTGCACGTAGCACATCAGCGCCGCAAGGCGGTTCACGTCCACACAATGCGCCCAAAGGCGCTCGGCGGGATCGTGGCCTTCCTCGATCAGCACCTTAACTAGCGAGAGGATCATGCCCCCTGCTCCGCAAGCTGGTTCCGAGACCGTGATAAACGGCGCGGTCTCGAGCGGTTTCAACAGATCAGGGCCGAAGTTCATGGCCGCCATGAGATCGGAAAGCTCTGGCGGGGTAAAAAACTGCCCCTGTTCCCTGCTGGCAATCTCGAGCTCCATGTAGAGCGGCCCGAGAATGTCGCGGGGTTCGGGTTGGAGAAGCTCAACAAGGATCGCGAGGAGCTTCGGAAAGCTCTCGATATCTTCGCGGGCGTATCCGCCGGTCGTGTTGACGTACTCGGTCTCGCGGGCCTCATCCATCATCGCGCCGTTATGGAGCGCGGTGGCGGCAAGGATCACGAAATCCCGGAACACATCGTAGCGGTGCTTGTGGCGTGCGATTTGGTGGAAAATCTCAAGAAACTGACGCCGCAAGGCATCAGGCGTCTTCCCTTCGGAAATGGCCATGTCGTTGCCCCCCTGGTTGGGGTCTTTCGAAACGACTGGCCCTCACCAGTCTCGAAAGACTGGTGAGTGGAAAAGTGAGCAACGGTGTCCGTGCTCGTAGATTATTCTGCGAGAAAAGCGTTATTTGTCAAAAGATTGTCAGCACTTGGAACTGTGCGAGATTTGACTCCTCATTCATGTATTCATATAATGAGGACATATTAGCCTCTAACCGAGATACCATGACAATGGCTGAAGCAACCCGTGACCAGGTGGAGCGGGCAACCGTCTACCTGACCCCCCGGAACAAGGAGCGCCTTGGGAAGCTCAGACGGGGTGAGAAAACCCGTAAGCTGAACGAAGCCCTAGATCGCGCCTTCGCCATGGAGGAACGCGAGCAGGCGTTTGAAGTCTTCATGGAAGGTCTCGATCAGGTCGAACCGGTCAGACCCATCAGATCAAGCGCTGAGACCCTTCGCATGCTGCGCGAGGGCCGTGATCACGAGGTCGCGGATCGTAAACCGACGAGCGTATGAGCGTAGAATTGATCGTTCTCGATTCCGGGGCCTACGCCAAGCTCTTCCTGCAAGAAGACGGGCGCGATGCCCTCCTCGAGCTTCTCGGGTATATCGGGGCACAGAAGATCGCGGTGCATTGCCCGGATATCTTTCTCTATGAGGTGCTCTCCATCGCGGCCCAGAACGGCGTTTCCCTGACAAAGACGCTGGAGCTGATCCGCCGTTTCGAGGCGTCGTATCTCACCCTTGCCCCTCTTTCTGAGAAAGAGCTCGAGCTCGCCATGCGAATGGCCGGGGACGGGCATGAGAAGACCGGCTATCCGTCGATCTATGACAGCGCCTACCATGCCCTGGCGATTGCCCATGACGGGATATTCATCACCGCTGACAAGCGCCATATCGCCAAAGCCCGACAATACGGCCATGTCGCCCTCCTCGAGGAGTGGAGGCAAACACTCGATGCATCCCAGGGATAGCCATCAACAAGATTTTGAAACCGATCATTCTTCCGTACAATCACAGCAGATTATTTCCCTGTCTTCAAACCCATGCGCGCAGATCAAGCCAAAACCATTCCCGTTGATCGATACCTCGAGACCCAAGGGTTCAAGCCAGTAAAGGTGCGCCAGGGTGGCCGGGAACTCTGGTACACGAGCCCGATCCGGGAGGGTGACAGCACGCCCTCTTTCAAGGTCGATGTGATCCTGAATGCCTGGTTCGATCATGGGCTCGGCAAAGGCGGCAACACCCTTGACCTTGCGATAGAGCTGCACCGCACGACGGTCAGTGAAGCGCTGGCCCATCTCGAGCGCACTCGGCTTTATTCGCCTGCTGGTACAGCTTCACACCCCTGGACAACACGGGATACGATTTCAGCACCGGCAAGTTCGGGAAAAATCCCTGCGGGTGAAAAAGAAAATCAGCCTCTGGAACTGTTGGATCAAAAGCCCCTCGAGCATCCTGCCCTGCTTCAATATCTCGAGAAGCGCGGTATCGATGCTCAGCTTGCTCGTAAATATGTCTCTCAGATCGATTTTAAGCGCCCTCAGAGCTCTTCTACGTACTTTGCCCTAGGATACCCAGCCGGAGACGGTTGTGAGGCGCGTAACGCGCTGTTTAAGGGCTTTGTCGGATCGAGGAAGGACATCACCCTTCATAGCAAGGCTGACTCGCCGCTCTTGCTGGTGTTTGAGGGCTTCATGGATTTCCTGAGCTATCTGACGATCAAGAATCTTGAGGAAGTGGAAGGCACGGTGCTCGTGCTCAATTCCGGAAACATGCGCGCCCGCGCCCTGCCCTACATCCAGGATGATCGTTTCAGTGAAGTGCGCCTTTTTCTCGACAATGACGAGATGGGCAATGAGACGGTGCGGTACTTCCTTGAGCACGGCGATACTGCGAAGATCGCTGACATGCGGCCTCACTACGCGCTCTATTCCGACCTCAACGCATGGCATCTCGAGCATCGCACGTAGGTGTCTTTTTCTTTTTCAAAAGCAAAAGAATAAAATAAGAACAACAACGCAGGGGGCTGTGCCCTGTGTTGTTTAAGAACGTTTAAACATGTTTAATATGTTTAGGATTGAAATAATGGCTATATATCAATGACGTAAGCGTGTTTAGGTGGAAGGATTTCGCATTGAGGTGGAAGGATTTCGCATTAGGGTGGAAGGATTTCGCATTGAGGTGGAAGGATTTCGCGAAAGGTGGAAGGATTTCGCACCTCTTGTGAAGATGAACTAACCTGTTGAAATATATAGATTATCATCTGAGCAACCTCACTAAAGGTGGAAGGATTTCGCATACTATAGGGAACGGGGCTTTGTGAAGGCGAAAATGGCTCTCTTTAGCTCCAAAAGGTGGAAGGATTTCGGGGAAAGGTGGAGAGATTAAGATTTGCATTTTCCACCTTTATCGATATGATTGCAAAAGTAGATTTTAACACTTTGCCCCATGCCCAACACCAAACCTGAGAAGCAGTTCGTCAATAAAAATGTGGCTGCGATCCACATAAAAGCGAAGCTGTCTCTAACGCAGCGCAAGATGAACAACGTCTTGCTTTACAATGCCTATGACAGCCTCCTTACGTCGGATGAACACCGGATTCCGGTTCCCCTACTTTGTGAGCTAGCAGGCGTTGATGGTAAGAATCTCGCCAATCTCAAGCGTGCATTAACCGGGCTGACGGCGACCAGCATTACTTGGAATGTTTTGGGTGAAAACGATGAGGAAGATACGTGGGGTTTCGCGGCTTTCTTGTCAGGCGGAAACATCAAAAATGGGGTGTGTACGTACCGATACGACAAAGGGCTCGCGAAGCAGCTCTACCACCCTGATATCTACTCTCGGATCAATCTTGGTGTCATTAAGAGGATCAAGACCAGCCATGCTTTGGTGCTTTATGAGAATTGCTATCGTTTCGTAAATCGAGGCCGTACTGGTTGGTGGGATTTAGAGACGTTCCGGGACATAATGGGGTTGTCACAGAGCGGCTCCTACCAGCAATTCAAAGACCTCAATAAGCATGTCATCAAACCTGCAATCGCAGAAGTAAACCAGGTTTCAAACATCATCCTTGAGATGGAATACAAGCGAACGGGGCGATCTATCAGTGGTGTGCGTTTTCTCATTCGAACGAACCCTCAGCTAAGCTTTGAGGGTGCCCAAGAGGAAAGCGAAACCGACGCCTCACCTGTCATGAAACGGTTTCTCAAAATACATGATAACAAGACGCTCGCCCGAAAAATGCTGATGGACTACGGCGCTGAACAGCTCGCCAAGAATCTTGATTATGTTGAAGAGCAAATGGCACGAGGAAAAGTAAAGTCAGCCCCTGCGTTCCTCAAAGCTGCTGTTCAGAATAATTATTTATCAGAAGGTGCCCAGCAGGCTGATAAGCGGAAAAAACTGGATCAGAAAGCGCACGAGATGCGCCTTCTTGAGGAAGCAAAATCTCAACGTGAAGCGAAGCTGCGGAAGATCGAGCGCGCGTATTCATCGGCTTGCATCGCGTCGATTCAGACGACGTTTTCTGAGTTCAGCGATCAGGAACAGCGTGCCCTTGAAACGGAGTTCTTGGAAAAAATGAACTTAGGTAATTTTCAAAGGTCGGATTTCCGTAAGAATGGATGGGCATCGCGGATGGTGCTCGCGGAGTCGCTTAAATTCTGGATGAGTCGAATGACGACGCTTCCTGTATTGTCGGATATCGCTCTACAATTCGAAGTCGATGACTTCGAATCCTATCGAGCAGAGACTCAAAAAATTCGAGATGAGTTAGAAAAAGCATAAATTATAAAAAGCATGCAATTTATAATTTATGCTTTTTATAAATTTCTAGCATATGTTCCATGAGCTCAGCGTGCTTGAGCTTACTTTCGAAAGCTATTCGGCGAAACTCGTCGTCAAATCCAGGGCTCACTCGAGTAGCAAACGGGACTGTACGATTTGTCTTTCTTCGCGCTTTTTTGGGCTCATCCCCTGCCCCACTCAAAGCTTCTGAGAGGTTTCCTGCTGTCAGACTTTCGCTGATTTTTGACGTGGCTCGGGGGCTTTTTTTTCCCTTCAGAGCTGTAAACTTACTCATGAGTTCAAACCTTAAGAATTATCTCGATTAACGTGTCGATGAAGGTCTGGCTTTTGTCGTTCACGCTTTGATGGCGGGTTTCCAAAATAGATTTCCCTACATATTGAGCGTCGGCGTAGCTGGTTTTCTCTGGGACATAACCCTCAACCACCGTGAAGCCTCGTGCTTCAATATCTTCGCGTGCTCGATTAGCCGAGGCTTCTGAACCAACGCGCGACAATGTGACGACGATTTTCTCCCGAGAGATGCCTTTATCGACCAATGCTTTGGCTAACTCACAAGTAGGTTCTGTATCGTCGTTGCTGATACCGCATGGGATGATTACCAAGTCTGACACCTTGGCGATGTCGAGCGTCTTTTCAGATGCTCTTCCTTCTCCATCCATTATGAGGAGATCGAATCCGTCTGCTGCTTCGAGAGCTGCTTTAACGGATTTGAACATCTCAACTGAACCGACCTCAACAAGGTCTGCTTGCAGTCGTCTCTGATGCCATTTTGAGAACGTCCCTTGTTGAAGGTCAAAATCTGCTACCTTCACAGACAGGCTTGCCTTCTGCGCTTCGCATGCAATAGCGCGGGCGAGAGTGCTTTTCCCAACGCCGCCCTTTTGGCTTATGAGACCGAGTATCTTTGTCATGAGGTGTATTCGCTATGATGTACGTTGCGCTTAGGGTATGTATAAATTGCACAAAAGCAAATTTTAATGAATTATAAAAAGCATGCAATTTATAAATCATGCTTTTTATAATTCATATTCATAACGTTCAAGAAGCCCCAGAAATCCTGATGTTTATGAGGTAAGATATCTAACAGTACGGGGCAGGGGAGGGAATCCAAGCTATTTTTAGGGTAGCGTATGTTGGTTGCACCAGACATCTAAAGCGTGCATAAATGATGCACAGTGAATAGGTGCCTTAATGACAGCTACTGAAAAAACCCGCGTAACTCTGACCCTCGACAAAGAGGCAGTCGATAGCGCGAAGGCTCAAGGGTTGAACCTGTCTGCTATCGCGAGTGATGCGATATGCAGCGCCGCAAAGCAAAGCGAGCGTGAAGCGTGGATCGCAGAAAACATTCCGATCATCGCAGCGCAGGATGAATGGCTCGAACGGAACGGACATCCCTTTGCGGGGGCTATAGCAGGGCCATTCGGTAAGGCTTGGAACAGATGAACCAATTCGACGTGATCAATGTGCAGGGCGACTTGGGCGTCGTTGTGGAATCGCACCTTTTAGCACCGGATAAAACGGTAATCCCCCCAGCGTTTAAGGGGATGCGTGAGTAGAATTTTCTCGGCAAGAAAATCGAGGAGATTTTGATGAAGAAGAGCCGTTTTACTGAACCACAGATCATGGGCATCCTGCGCCAGGCGGAGGGCGGGGTTCC
>CALJIU010000297.1 GCA_937974055.1 uncultured Neomegalonema sp.
GCCCCGTCCTTCACCGTGCGGCCCCAGACGCGGTTGTCATGGACCATGACGATGCCATGCGGCCCCGGCTCCTGCCCTTCGGCGCGGAACCAGCGTCCATCCGGCAATTGTACGTCGAGACGGCCCCGCACGATGCAATTCACCGTCTCGAAAACGGTGCCGAACCAGCGGGGCAGGTCACCGGCTGTCTTGAGGTCGGTGATCGGGGAAACGGGAGGGGTCATTCGGTGATCCTTGGGCGAGTGCCAATTTGATACGCTTGGTAGTATTTCTATCGTGACGCAGCGGTGTCAAGTAAGCGTGACACTCTGTCATGGTTCGTTTGCGTAACGGCCATTGTTTCCGGGATGCCGAAAGAAATGGGCGCCCTTAAGGCGCAGGCGTAACGCTTCCCAATAGATGCCCGCGATGACCTTCATCGTCATCAGGGGCATGGCGGCGCAGGCGCGCAGGATCGTGCGGTTGGTCAGCGGCGCGCGGGTGCCATTCTCCGCCGCGATCATGGTCAGGCCGTCTATGCCGTCGAGGCGGATGCGCAGGGCAATCGTGTCGTCCACTTCGCCCAGCGTGAAGCTGTAGCGTTGATCCGCCGAGATGAAGGGCGAGACGTAGAAATCCTTGTCGGTGGCGTGCCGATGGGGGGCGTTACCTGCCAGCGGAAAGACATAATGGCTGATATCGGTGTCGGTGTTGCGCACTTCGTAGATCACCGCCATCGGCGTGTTCGCCGCGTCAAAGCCGACATACATCGATAGGGGGTTGAAGGCGTAGCCGAGCATCCGGGGGAAGCTGTAGAGCATGATCCGGGCGGGGCGGCCGATACCGTGTCGGGCGAGCAGGGTATCGGCCCAAGGGCGCAGGGCGGTGCCATCGCGGGGGCCGTGGTCGCGATCATGCAGGGACAGCAGGTTGAAGCGGTTATGCGATAGCCAGCGTGAGTTGCCGTCGCCCATGCGGTCGATATCCATCCACAGCCGGAAGACGCGATAGGCGAAGCGGTGCGTGCGCCGCCCGTCGGGCATTCGCCGCAGATGCATAACCCGCGCATGGTAGAGCGCGTTCATCAGGCCGCCGCCTGCTCCGCCCGGATCGGAGTGCCGCCGTCGCGTGCCCAGTCGGGAGTGATGCCTAGAGCCGCCGCGACCCGAACCGCCGAGCGCAGGCCGTCCTCGTGGAAGCCATAACCAAGCCAAGCGCCCGTGTACCAGACATTGCCACGCCCCTGCACGGCGTCGAATGCGCGTTGTGCGGCAAAGGCGGCGCGGTCGAAGAATGGATGCGCGTAGGCGTGTTCGGAGAAGACGGTGCCTTCTGCCGGTTCGCGGTGCGGGTTGAGCGTGACGAACAGGGGCATTTCCTTGTCGATATTCTGGAGGCGATTCATCCAGTAGGTCAGGCTCGCGCCTGCATCGGCCTCCTCACCCACGCGGGTGTTCCAGCTCGACCACGTCTTGCGGATACGCGGCATTAGCGTTTCGTCCCGGTGCAAGACGGCGCGGTTGGGGCTGTATTGCACGGCGGCGAGCAGGTCGCGGGTTTGGTCATCCGCATCCGGGCGCAGGGCGAGGGCCTCGTCGGAATGGGTGGCCATGACGGCCTGATCGAACATGATGCGTTCGCCATTCGCGAGGGCAACCGTCACGCCATCCGCCTCGGTCGTGACTGCCGTGACGGGGCTGTTGCTGCGCACGCGGTTGCCAAGAATTGCCGCCGCCTTCTCGACATAGGAGCGTGAACCACCCGTGACCGTGCGCCACTGCACGGCATCGCCCAAGCCCGCGAAAAGGTCGTGGTTCTCGTAGAAGGCAAAGAGGTTGCGGGCGGGGAAAGCGGCGATATCGGCGCTGCGCGTCGACCAGATCGCCCCGGCCATCGGATAGAGGTAAAGCTGCCGAAACGCCTCGCTATACCCGCGCGCATCCAGCCAGTCCGAAATCGGCTCGTCATGCGGCTCGTCGGAGGCCAGCGCAGCCTGTGCCTCGCGGTTAAAACGCAGGACCGAGCGCATGGCCCCGACGAAGGAGGGTCGCAGGATGTTGCGCCGCTGCGCGAAAATCTTGTCGAGATTATCCGCTGCCCACTCGATGCGCCCCCCATCGACCGTGAAGCTGAGTGACATGTCGGACCATTCGGTCGGCACGTCGTAATGGTCGAAGAATGCGGTCAGGTTGGGATAGGTCTTCTCGTTATAGACGATGAAGCCGGTATCGACGCGGACGGGGGTGGTGCCGTTTGCCGTGGGATAGTCGATCTCCACCGTATTCGCATGACCGCCGAGCCGCTCGTCTTTCTCGAACAGCGTCACGTCATGGTGCGGGGCGAGGGCGAGGGCGGTTCCGATGCCGGAAATGCCGGAACCGATGATGGCGACCCGCATGGGGGCGTTACGCTGGCGGGACTGGGTCAAGGGGCTGAAATCCATTCTGTGAGGGACGCAGGGTACAAGATGCTGCGAAATCGGACTTCAGCAAGGCGCGGGTCGGCTTTATGTCGCCGTATCGAAAAAGAACCCCACCCCCGGCTTAGTGCCGAGGGTAGGGTGTTCGGCATCCGCCTTCTATGACGGATGCCGGGGCCGTGTTCGTGAGGGGTTATGCAGCCCCGCGATAGTTCACTTTCTCGACGTTGCGGGCATCCACACGGGTGTTACCGTCGTTGTGGCGATAGCTGAAGGAGCCGTCACCGTTATCCTTGGATTTCCAGTCACCTTCGGTTCCGCGAAGGGACATCGTATCCTTGCCTTCGCCGCCATCGACGGTTTTACGGCCATTCCCTTCGACTTCGATCCTGTCATCACCGGTACCGGCATCGACCTTATCGTTGCCGTCCCCGGTCAGAACCGTGTCGTTGCCTGCGCCACCCTTGATATCGTCATTGCCGTCGCCGCCATCGACGACGTCATTGCCTTCACCGCCATCGACGATGTCAGAGCCTTCACCGCCGCGCACGGTATCATTGCCGTCTTCACCAAAGACTCGGTCATTACCCTTGTCGCCATTCATATCATCGTTGCCCTCGTTCCCGGTCATAAAGTCCGCGCCGTCGCCGCCCTTCATTTTGTCTTTGCCTTCGCCGCCATTCATGAAGTCGGCACCTTCATCACCGTTCATGGTGTCGTTGCCCTCCTGACCATTCATTTCATCGGATTTGTCACCGCCGTTCATGGTGTCATCGCCCTTACCGCCATCAAGGGTGTCGAACCCATCGCCACCATTCAGAGTGTCATTACCTTCATTGCCGAACAATGAATCGTCGGATTTTCCGGAGGTGATGGTATCGTTGCCCGCGCCGCCACGGGTATCGGTTCCGTACTCCGATATGCTTGGCTTTCCGTCGGAATAGAAACGTCCGGTATGCCTAATGGGAGCATCAGGCACATTGATCGTGTCGTTACCGGGTGTTCCCTTGTATATGACGGTTTCGGTACTGTCGTCTCTAACGACATTGATGCCGGTATTCAGGCTCGGCGCGTTCGCGCCCCCCGGTCCTTGTGGAACATTGATCTTGTTGGCGTTCTGCGCGGGAGGGATCTTGCCGCCGTTCTGTGGCGGCTGGATGTTACCGCTCTGCTGGTTGGCGGCGGCCTGCTGGCCGTTCCCGCCCTGGGCCTTGTTTTGCGCAACCACATTGCCAAAATTGCCTTGCGACTTGGAGGCCCCGACCTGCTGTGCGGAGTTCTGTTGGATAGCGTTCATTGATAGCCCCAGAATCATGTTTAAAGTCTCGAAACGGTACATTGTGTATCGATTTGAGACAATCAATTTAAAGTTAGTGTGTGTGGAATTTAACCAGCATGGGGCGATTAGCTCCTCATCTCCTTGTATGCCGCCAGCGCGCGTTCGCGGCCTTCTTTCAGGCCGATGATCGGGCTGGGGCGGTTGGCCTTTGCCGACATGTCCCATGAGCGGGGGGTGGCCGCGAAGAAATTCTGCGCATCCTCGGATTGCGCATCCAACCAGCGCGAAACATAGCGGCCTTTCGCGTCGAATTTCTCGACCTGCGTTTCGGGGTTGAAAATGCGGAAGAAGGGGGTGGCGTCGGGGCCGGACCCGGCAACCCATTGCCAGCCCATCGCGTTCGATGCCGGATCCCAGTCGATGAGGCAGTCGCGGAACCACGCTTCGCCCACGCGCCAATCGGTCATCAGGTGCTTGGTCAGGAAACTGGCCGTCAGCATACGCATCCGGTTGTGCATATATCCGGTCGTGTAAAGTTCACGCATGGCGGCATCGACGCCCGCCACCCCCGTCTCGCCCCGCCGCCAGCGTTCGGCGTCGTCATTGTCGTCGCGCCACGGAAAGGCGTGCCATTCCTCGCGCCAATTCTCGGTTGCCAGATCGGGGTAGTGGAACAGCAGGTGATAGGCAAATTCGCGCCAGAGCAGTTCTTGCAGGTATGTGGTCGGGCCTTTGTCGTCCTTGGTCGAGCGGGCCATGTAGCTGCGCACGCGGTGCCATGCCGTACGGGTGCTGATCTCGCCCCACGCGAAGTTCTCAGACAGGCCAGATGTGCCAGAATGACCCAGTGCGTTCCGACCGTCATCGTAATCGGCCACATCCGAAGTAAAGCCCTCCAGACGGTCCAGCGCCGCCGCTTCACCCAGATTTGCGTATTGCCCGACAATGGCCCCGCCCCGGTTCATCGCCGCGCCCAGCGCCCAATCCGCCAGCGCTTCGCTATCGGGCCACGTATCGGGGGCGGCGAGGTCGGCGGGGGGGGCGATGGGGTCGCCAATCTGGTCTTCACGGTCGAAACAGGCGCGTTTAAAGGGGGAGTAAACACGGTAGGGACCGCCGGTTTTCGTCTCGATGGTCCACGGCTCAAACATCAGATGCGAGCATACGCTAACGGCGTCGATCCCGTCGGATTTCAGCGCGGTCTTGACGCCCTCGTCCCGCTTTCGGGCGATCTTGTCGTATTGACGGCCCCAGACGACACGCTTTGCACCGGTTTCCGCAATCAAGGCGCGCAGGACAGGCAGCGCATCGCCGGAGCGCAGGATTAGGCGCTGATCCTGTGACTCCAACGTCGCCGCGAAAGTCTCGATGGCCTTGCCCAGCCGCCAGAGAGGGGCCGCGCCGTAGGCGTCGCGGGTCGCATCGTCGAGGATGAAGACCGGAATAACCGGGCCGTCGCCTTTCAGCGCCTCGACCAAGGCGGGGTTATCGGCAAGGCGGAATTCCTTGCGCAGCCACAAAATCGTCGGTTCGGCCATGTCTTCGCCCGCTTGGTTACATCGTTCCGATCCGACCTAGCACGACACCGCCGAAACGCCAGCGATCAGCGACAGCGCTGCCCCTGCCAAAAAGGCCGACGCGCCTCGCCCAAGGCTTGATGGCGGGTCAGGCCGATATCGGTGAGTTGCGCCTCGCTCAACTCCCGAAGCTGCCTGCGCTCGCCGATCATGGCGTAGCGATCAAGTGCACCGCGCACTCCGTTGGTGGCGATTTTTAGATACCAAGTATCACGCATCGGCATGGCTTTACTCCACGAATAGTAATCAATCGTCATCTTGTCATCACTTGACGGAATGAAACTAGCCTGCGAGGTTGAATCAGGAAAACGAATTGATGTGATGGTGTTCATCACGAAATGCGAAGGGAGAACGTCATGTATCGTAACCTCGATATCGGCACGCTGCGCAGCCTTATCGCGGTGATCGACACGGGCGGCGTGACGCGGGCGGCGAACCGTCTGCACCTGACGCAATCAGCGGTGTCGATGCAGATCAAGCGGTTGGAGGAGGCGCTTGACCTATCGCTGCTCAACCGTAGCGGTCGTGGCGTATCGCCCACGGCGGAGGGGGAGCAACTCGTCACCTATGCCCGCAAGATGATCGCGCTCAACGATGCGGCGGTCGAGCGGATGGTTGCGCCGCAATTCGAGGGGGAGGTGTCGCTGGGGATGCCCTGCGACCTGATCTATCCCCATGCGCCCAAGGTGCTGCGCCGGTTTGGCGAGGATTTTCCGCGTGTGAATATCCGCTTCGTCAGTTCGTATACGAACAGCCTGTTGACCGATTTCCGTGACGGAAAACTGGATATGATCGTCACGACCGAAGACCACCCCGACCCCGATGCGGAGACCATCACCGAGATGCCGCTGCAATGGTATGGGGCCGTCGGTGGGCGTGCGGCGGCGGAGCGCCCCCTTAGCTTTGCCTCGGCCTCGCATTGCTCGTTCCGGCCCATCTCGATTCGGGTGTTGGAGGAGGCGGGGATCACCTGGAAGAATGGTGTCGTGACCGAGAACGACGATGCGGCCCTCGCCGCGACCAGCGCCGATATGTGCGTCACCACGCTGCTTGGCTGTGGCGAGGCGGTGCAGATCGAGCCGGTGCCAGCCTCGGCGAAACTGCCGCCCCTGCCGTTGATTTCGGTCAATATGTACCGGGCGGAGGATACGGGGAATGCCGGTCTGGCGAAGGAATTGGGGCGGTATGTACGTCAGGCTTTTGCGGCGTGACCATATCCGCCTGCTTCGTTCAGTATACTCCTCCCTCCGCAAGCGGGGGAGGGAGGAAAAGGAACCGAACCGATCAAAGGCCCAGCGATTTGTAGGATTGCGCAACCCGGTCGATGGAGATGAGGAAGGCTGCCGTGCGTAGGTCGACGCCCTCATGCTCGCGCGCGTGCCAGACCTCGGCCATGTTCTGGTAGGCGATGCGCATGGTGTCGTCGAGGCCGGAGCGGACCAAGGACAGCTCGTCCGGGCCTTGCAGCATCTTATCGCGCTTGCCGGGGCTGAAGTTCTTACCGGTCATGGCCTCGATTTCGTCGACCAACAGGTTGTTTGCGGATTCTTGGTGGCGGCGTTGCATACGGCCAAACCGGATGTGAGACAGGTTCTTGACCCATTCGAAATACGAAACGGTCACGCCGCCCGCATTGGCGTACATGTCGGGGATGATGACGCAGCCGCGCTTGCGCAGGATTTCGTCGGCCCCTGCCGTGACCGGGCCATTCGCCGCCTCGATGATGAGGTTGGCTTTGATGCGCTCGGCATTGCCGAGATTGATGGTGCTTTCGAGGGCCGCCGGGATCAGGATGTCGCAGTCATTTTCCAGCACCAGCGCGCCGTTTGCCACATGCTCGGCCCCGGTGAAGCCGGTGACGCCCCCCGTTTCCGCAATATGCTGTTTGACGCTTTCGACATTGATGCCGCCTTCATTCACCAATGCGCCGTCCCGCTCGATAATGCCGATGATCGTGCAGCCGTCCTCTTCTTCGAGGAATTTCGCCGCGTGATAGCCGACATTGCCGAGGCCCTGAACGATGACCCGCTTGCCGTCGAGGGTGCCCGTCATGCCGGCTTTTTCGACATCGTCTTTATGACGGAAAAATTCCTGCAAGGCATATTGCACGCCGCGCCCGGTCGCTTCGACCCGGCCCGCGATGCCGCCCAAGTTGCGGGGTTTGCCGGTGACGCAGGCGCGGGCGTTGATGTCGTCGTTCTTGATGCGCTTATAGGCATCGGCGATCCATGCCATCTCACGCGCGCCGGTGCCCATATCGGGGGCGGGCACATTCTGGGCCGGGTGGATCAGATCGCGTTTGATGAGTTCGTAGGCGAAACGGCGGGTGATGCGTTCCAGTTCGTCCTCGTCCCATGCCGTTGGGTCGATGCACAGACCGCCCTTCGACCCGCCGAACGGCACCTCGACCAGTGCGCATTTATAGGTCATCAGCGCGGCGAGGGCCTCGACCTCGTTTTGGTTCACATTCATCGCATAGCGGATGCCGCCCTTGACCGGCTCGGCATGTTCGGAATGGACGGAGCGGTAGCCGGTGAAGGTCATGATCTCACCGCGCAGTTTGACCCCGAAACGCACGATATAGGTGGAGTTTGCGACCCTGATCTTTTCCATCATACCGGGGGGCAGGTCCATCAGGCCCGCTGCGCGGTTGAACATCATATCGACGGAATCGCGGAAACTCGGTTCGTTGGCGGGGGTGGTCGACATGATGGTTTCTCTCGGAATTATGTTCAGTGAACGGAATTTGACCTTGCGGCGGCTGTTCGGCGGCGTCAATCGGCGTTGTGGTGGGTCACTTGCGCTTGCGCGGTTTGGCGCGGGTGGTGGGGGCCGCTTCCAGCGGGTTTTCGGGCCACGGATGACGGGGATAGCGACCCCGCAAATCCTTGCGCACATCGGAATAGGAATTGGCCCAGAAGCCGGGCAGGTCACCCGTTACCTGTACCGGGCGGCGCGCGGGCGATAAGAAACGGATCAGCAGCGGCACCCGCCCGCCGTCGATGGCGGGGTGGGTGGTGGTGCCGAACATCTCTTGTATGCG
>CALJIU010000298.1 GCA_937974055.1 uncultured Neomegalonema sp.
GTCAGCTCGAACAACCGACGGCGCGGCTCTTCTGGCATCTGATAGTAGCAGCGGATCAGCTCAAGCGTCTCCTTTTCGGAGAAGATATCGCTGGACTGGCTCTGGGCGTTGGAATTCGCCGCCGAGACGTCTTCTTCATTCATCGAGACTTCGGTGTCATCCTCGGCCACGCCTTCAAAGAAGAAGGAAACGGGCACATCGAGGGCGGTGGCGATGTCGTAGAGACGGCTGGCCGATACGCGGTTCATGCCGGTCTCGTATTTCTGGATTTGCTGGAACTTGATCCCAACGGCTTCTCCGAGCTGCTGCTGTGTCATGCCGAGCATCCAGCGACGACGACGAACCCGTTGACCGACATGCGTGTCTACATAGTGTTTCATGTCGCACCCTCCTCTTCAGTGTTAATGTGCAAAGTTGACGTACACGTAAGGGAGCAAGGAGAGTGCCATGATTAACGCTGCGGAAAGAAATCTTCTTACACTGTCAGAAATCGCAGATTTTGGCGGTTTCTGACATCAGTTAGAAAACTAAATAAACTTTAGGTGTAAAATCTGACACTGATCGTCTCATTATCAATTCGCATTCTGCGACTCAAAGAAGGAGAGTCGCTTTATGCGGATGCAACCGCACGGGATTGCCGCTTGCGTTCAATGGGGTCGAGATAGCGCTTGCGCAGGCGAATGTGGTTCGGGGTTACTTCGACCAACTCGTCATCGGCGATATAGGCGATTGCCTGCTCCAAGCTCATACGGACCGGGGTGGTCAGAACCACGGCCTCATCCTTGCCGGATGCACGCACGTTCGTGAGCTTCTTGCCCTTGAGGGGGTTGATGTCGAGGTCGTTGTCACGGTTGTGCTCGCCGAGGATCATGCCCTCATAGACCGCTTCGCCGCCGCCGATGAAGAACTTGCCGCGATCTTCTAGGTTGAAGAGCGCGTAGGTCACGGCGGTGCCGAATTCCATGGAAACGAGCACGCCCAGACGGCGACCGGGGATCTTGCCCTTGAACGGTGCCCATGTGTGGAAGAGCCGGTTCAGCGTGCCGGTGCCGCGCGTATCGGTCATGAATTCGCCGTGGTAACCGATCAGGCCGCGCGACGGTACATGGGCGACGATACGGGTCTTGCCTGCGCCGGAGGCACGCATCTCGACCAATTCACCTTTGCGTGCGGCCATTTTCTCGACCACGACGCCCGAATATTGCTCGTCCACGTCGATCGTAACCTCTTCGATTGGCTCGTGACGTTGGCCGTCGATCTCCTGATAGACCACGCGGGGGCGGGAGATAGACAGCTCGAAGCCCTCGCGACGCATATTCTCGATTAGCACGCCAATCTGGAGTTCACCGCGACCCGAAACCTCGAAAGCGTCGCCTTCGGGGGTGTCGGCAACCTTGATGGCGACGTTGGATTCCAGTTCCTTCATCAGCCGGTTGCGGATCACGCGGGACTGTACCTTATCGCCGTCGCGGCCCGCATAGGGGCTGTCGTTGATACCGAAGGTCACGGAAATGGTGGGCGGGTCGATGGGCTGGGCCTCGATTGCCTCGGTGACGGATACATCGCAGAGCGTATCGGCCACGGTCGTCTTGGTAACGCCCGCGATGGCGACGATATCGCCCGCAACGGCCTCATCCACGGGCTGACGGGCAAGGCCACGGAAGGCGAGGATTTTGGTGACCCGGAATTTTTCGACTTCCGTGCCGTCGCGTGACATGCCCTTCAGCGCCATTGTCGGGCGGATGACGCCGCTTTCGATGCGGCCCGTCAGGATGCGACCCAAAAAGGGGTCGGCTTCCAGCGTGGTAGCGAGCATACGAAAGGGCTGATCCGCATTCGCAAGCTGTGCGGGGGCGGGGATGTGTTTGAGTACCAGATCGAAGAGCGGGTCGAGGCTGTCGCGCGGTCCATTGAGTTCCGTATCTGCCCAGCCGTTACGACCCGACGCATAGAGGACGGGGAAATCGAGCTGTTCTTCACTGGCATCCAACGCGGCGAAGAGGTCGAATACCTCGTCTAGCGCGCGGTCGGGTTCTGCATCGGGCTTGTCGGCCTTGTTCAGCACGACGATGGGGCGCAGGCCCAGCGCAAGTGCCTTCTGCGTGACGAATTTCGTCTGGGGCATCGGGCCTTCGGCGGCATCGACCAGCAGCACGACGCCATCGACCATCGACAGGATGCGTTCGACCTCACCGCCGAAATCGGCGTGGCCGGGAGTGTCGACGATGTTAATCAGTGTATCGTTCCACTCGACCGAGGTGCATTTGGCGAGAATGGTGATCCCGCGCTCGCGCTCGATATCGTTCGAGTCCATCGCGCGTTCGGCAACCTGTTGGTTAGCGCGAAAGGCACCGGACTGCTTCAGAAGCTCGTCCACGAGAGTGGTCTTGCCGTGGTCAACGTGAGCGATGATCGCAATGTTGCGAATGTCCATGATATGCGTGTCCGGTGGGGAAAAGATTTGCGCGCGTATGCCTCATGTGATGCTGCAGCGCAACCTTTGCAAGTCATCGCGTGATTTGCGTGATGTGTGGGGAGAAGAATGTGCAACATCCTTTGCTGACCGAAGAGATAACGGGACCGAGTGCATGGTCGGGCGCAGATATGGCCGATACGGGCCGCTGGACGCTGCAGTTGTCCGAAGATGCCATTGCCTCGATTGATGCAGCACTTGCCGGTGTGCAGGCGCGGGGGATGATTCCGCCCGCTTTTGAGAAAGAAGACTTTCCCATCGGTTCGCTGGCCGCGCCGCTCGCCATTGCCGCCGATCAATTGGAAAATGGGTGCGGATTTTTCGTGCTGCGCGGTTTGCCAGTCGAGCAGTATGACGATGCGCAGATTGCGACGATTTATTACGGCATCGGCCTACACCTTGGCACGCCTGTCGGGCAGAACCCGCAGGGCGATTTGATTGGAACGGTGATGAACGTGGGGGATATCGCCGACCCGAACACGCGGGTGTTTCAAACCAATGCGTATCTGCCGTATCACACCGACCCATCGGATGCGGTTTGCCTGCTGTGCATCCGCAAGGCGCGGGACGGAGGGTTGAGCAGCCTCGTCAGTGCGGCAGCGATCCATAACGCAATCCTGCGGGAGCATCCGGCGATGCTGGGACTGTATTACCGGCCCTATTACTACGCGCATCTGAGGACGGATGGGGCGGGGTTCTCACCGATTTTCAGCTACCATGACGGCAAGCTGAGTTGTCGCTATCTGCGGCAATATATCGAGTTGGGGCACGAACAGCGCGAACAGCCGTTGACGAGCGTAGAGCGTGCGGCGCTGGACCTATTCGATGCGGTGAGCCAGCGCGAGGAAATGCGGCTCGATATGATGCTGGAGCCGGGGGACATGCAGTTCGCGAATAATTACATGGTGCTGCACTCGCGCAATGCGTTCGAGGATTCGGAGGCGCTGAATGAGCGGCGCAAGCTGCTGCGATTATGGCTCAAGATGCCAAATGCGCGAAAGCTGTCGCCGGATTTTCCGGGGCGTAACGGGTTTGAGTTGGCGGGGTGACGGTTCAGGTGTCCGTTGGTGGCAGGTAGTCAAAGGCCCAGTCATTGTAGTTGCCTTCGCCACGATACCACCGATTGTCGTCTTCACCGCCTGCGTCGAAATCCCAGCCGGGGGCCGTGCCTTGTTTGTGGGCGTTGCGGATCAAAAGGCGGCGTTGCTGGCTGCGGCGGATATCCTCGGCCAGCGCGTCGGTGTCCCATAAGCGCGCGACT